>JBEELA010000260.1:0-2981 GCA_041168365.1 Planctomycetota bacterium | reverse complement strand
ACGCAGGAGCCTGTTCTCTTTGCTGCAACTGAACTGTGGGCTCATTCCCCACGTGGGGATCGATGCCTCGGATGGATCGGAGGAATCGCCCAAGTAGAGAGTGGTCGCAGCGGACAGCAAGTATTGCAAATTGGTTGCGAACCTGGTCGATTGAAACTAGCGGCGAATGAACTGATTGAGTGCCGCAACATCAGAATTCACGAGCGCGAAGGATTTGCTCCCCTTGATCTCGTCGCGCAATCACAAATTGATGCTGCTGAAGTTGTTCAATTTCTCAAGCGCACCGACCAACCTGCTCTGCTTGCTGGAGATGCAGGCATTCCTGGTATTGCCAGTGTCGAGTTCATACAAGAGACGATGTTGGTGCCGCCAGTTGGATCACATGCACTCGTGCTGACGCATGGATACTGCGCTGGGGCAAACACGTGGACTATGTCACAATTTTCAAGCGATGCGTATAAGTATGAAAATCCAAATCAGAATTATTCTCACGACACATTCGCTCTCGACATCGCATCCAGAGCGTCGCAATTTAAGAGTTATGGATTGATTGGGCATAGCCAAGGAGGATGTGCGGCGCTCCATCTCTATACCTTTTATTGGAGTGGGCTCGACTGGGCAGGACCAGGAAGAATCATTCAGACTTTGGGTACCCCGTTCAAAGGAAGTGCGGTTGCTGGAAATCTCGCAGCACTCGGTCAAATATTTGGCGTGCAATGTGGGTCAAACAATGACATGACATACGCAGGCGCTGAAGCATGGCTCTCGACTATCCCAACTTCGGCTCGTGCAAAGGTCTTTTCACACACGACAACATTTACCGACAACTGGTTCGGAAATGACTACTGCAACTTTTTTACGGACCTTTTTTTAACTGATCCAGAGGATGGCGTTACCGAAAACTCTTCTGGGCACATCACGGGTGGAAATAATATGGGCCTGAAGAGTGGATGGTGTCACACAGCTGGAATGCGTGATCCAAACCAATGCACGGATTCTCAACGAAACGCTGTACTCAATTCTCAAGGAGCTCGATAATGTGTGTTCACGCAGAAAATAAACACACTGTGATAAATTGCCTGCGAAGCTTTGCGATGAGTTGCGCTCTCATGTCTGTCACGACATTGGGGTCTGCCTTTACGTTGTCTCTTTTTCTCTGCGAAAACTTTGGGCATGCAGAAGAATGGTGCGTCTCTGGCGCAGACATTCCAAATGCGGGTGTTCTCGAAAGACCTTTTACGGTTGCTCCTGCAACGAATGGCAATCAGATCATTGTGTCGGTGCGTGTTCAAATCGTTGCGACACATCCTTGGGTTGGCGACTTGAGTGCACGACTGATACATCCTTCGGGCGTCACGATTCTGTTGCTCGATCGTCCTGGAATTCCATCGCAGGGTTATCCAGGTCCGTGGGGTTGCGGAGGTGATGGGCTTGACCTTTGGCTATCCGATGATGGAACACTTGCAGCGGAATCAAGCTGTCCATTTGGGCAGAATCCAGTACTCGCAGGAACGCTTCGCCCCTCTTCACCACTTTCTGTGCTCGTTGGTCTCGCACCACAAGGAAATTGGAAACTGATCATTCAAGATGCGGTGATCGGAGACAGCGGAATCCTGACGAGAGCTTGCGTCGAAATTATGACCGCGTCGGACTGCAATCAAAATGGAATATCCGACTCAATCGATATCGCAAGCGGAACAAGTTTGGATATCAACTCCAACGGGGTGCCAGATGAGTGCGGGTGTATCGCAGATATTGAACCCAACGGCTACATCGATGGAGCCGATCTCTCACGCATGCTTTCTCGTTGGGGTCGGTGCGATGCATGTTCTGAAGATCTGACAGGTGACGGAAATGTTGCCGCGGACGACCTTGCAGTATTGATTGCGCAATGGGGAGTCTGCAGCCAACAGTGATTCTATTTCGCGACGTGGCATTTCACTCACCAACTCGCATCAGTTGGCGAATACTCAAGCAGTCAACGAGGACATATTGTAAATCTGTTGGCTACGCCTTCGAAGGTTTGAATCCTTCTTCGCCACTTGTTTCACTTTGCAGGGTTTTGCACACTTGCCCCCCCGTGTTACGGGCAAATCGTAAGGCTGCAGCACTGCGTTCTGCCCGCAACACGCTCCCCTTAAAACAGGGGCAACCAAAAGTAATCCGCAATAACACATTAAACTTTGCGATGAAAGTTTGAAACTTCTGTACATGCGCACCGTAAAGATTTAAGTAAACCGAATCCCACACCTATATATGAAATTGATCACCCACAAGATTCACAGAGCCTTCCCGGCGCTTGATCATTTTTCAGATGCGCAGGGCGCTCACATTGTCGCTGCAGCGCGAGGCGGAATCTTCGCACGACTCTGCATGGTTGCAATTCAGCTGATTCTCGCCGCTGGTCTGGCGTTCCTCGCTGGCGAGTTGCTCAGGCGCATGACTGGGAGCGCGCTCTTCATCCCATTGACGATTGGAACCTTCGGTGTCACCTTTCTGTTTGTTCGACATTGGCTGTTGCGCTTCAAGGTGAACCTGCACTTGCAGCGAGTTGGTTTCTGCCTCGCATGTCGCTACACCTTGATCGGGCTGCGCGTCATCGATTGCGCTGTTCTCTGCCCCGAGTGCGGGCTTCCAAAAGAGTTGGGATCTGCGAACACCTCCACCGTGATTGGCACAGATGGAATTGCGAGATACTTCCCTTCTCTCGTCTACGAAGAGGCACGCCGCAATCGCTGGATGAAGCGCAAGCGAATGCTGCGGAGAGTCGCGCTCGCGCTGCTTGCGATCATCATTGCAGCCGCGGGCACATACGAAGGATTCCTGCATTGGCAAGCGAACAAAGCGAAGAACTTTCAGCTCACCGCCACCGCAGACCTTGCTGCACTTTTGCGCGATGGACTCGGGGAAACGCCACTCTCACCCGATGAAGATGCTGCCATTGTGCTCAACCGCGCACTCGCACAGTACACAGCACGGAA
>JBEELA010000259.1:0-5532 GCA_041168365.1 Planctomycetota bacterium | reverse complement strand
CAACAATTGCAATGACGAGTGGTTCGGGCATTCCACCGATCCCTGTAACACTCTGAGCGATCATTTGCGAAACCCCAGTGCGCTGCATTGCTTCTGCGAGAGTCAGTCCACCTCCAAAGAGAATGAATACCCCCCAAGGCAACTTCCCAGTCTCAGACCACGGCACGATCGCTTGCGAACTTCCGCGTGCTGCAGGAATAATAAAAAGTGCGAGAGCCGCAGCGATAGCAATCACGCCATCTTTTAATATCAAGTCAGGAACAACAGACTTCATAAAAGGTGCGCAGACCCACGTAATGACAGCCACAACAAAGACGAGCAATGTCAATTTTGCGGCGCGAGACAAACCAGTTCCTTTGCGATCAACTTCACGTTCCCCCTTCGGTCGAGGCAGACCATGAAGCGGGAATGCCCAAATGAAAATCACTTGTGCGGCGACCATCATTAGTATCCCCGTCGGTACTCCGATCGATGCCCACTTCACGAAATCCATTTTTCCACCATTTGCGTTGATCCATTCAACACCAATTGGATTTGGTGGACTTCCAAGAACTGTCATAACGCCACCGATGCTTGCTCCGTATGCAATTGCCAAGAGAATCGCCCGCTGAAAATTTGAAATGGCCTTGGAAGAAGCAGAATCTGCGTTTTCTGAGTTGGAATAGATCGCAATTGCTGCCATTCCAAGTGGCAACATCATCGCAACCGTCGCAGTATTGGATACCCATGCGCTGACGATTGCTGTCACCAACAAAAACGCGGCAACGATGCGATTTGGCGAATCTCCAATAATTCCAATAGCAATCTTGAGAAATTTTAAACCTAAGCCATGACGCTGTATTGCAATTCCAAGTATGCATCCTCCTGCAAACAGAAAAATCACATCGTTGGCATATGGCGCAAGTACTTGCTCCGAATTTGATGCGCCAAGAACTGGAAGAATCACGACTGGCAATAAACCGGTGACTGCAAGATCGACTGTTTGGGTTGCCCACCAGATTGCCATCCAACCGAGCAATCCGATTACAATTGCTGCCGCGTCAGCATTCGCATCGACGACTTGACCCGCGGGCCGGAATGCAAGCCATAGGAAAAATCCGACCAAAGGTCCTAGCACAAGTGTGACAAGCCTGAAAGTTGTCCACGTTTCGCTTGTGGCGTTTTTTCTTTCACTCACAATTCAAAGAGTACTGCTTCCGCACTCTTTTATTCAAATACGGAAGCCCATCTGATTTGATTACACTTCTTCGCAAGTTCTTCTGGCTCCAAATGCTTCCATCTTGAAACTCTCTGCACTCTATTCTGTGTCGTGAAATCAAAGCAATAAATCGCTCTATGTCGCACCTTCCAGAGATTTTTGACAAGATTGCAGCGATTCATCCTGACCGAATTGCTCTTGATATTCCACCTGGGCGAGGGCGCACTTCCCGAAACACTGTTACGTATTCAAAGCTTCAGTCGATGAGTCTTGCAATTGGGCACGCAATCAAAGAGTCAGCAACAGTTGCACCCGATTCAATCGTCGCAATTCTCCTGCCTCGGGATACGGAGAGTTTGTATGCCGCCCAACTTGGAGTACTCAACATAGGAGCTGCGTTCACTTGCCTTGATCCACTTTTTCCAGATGATCACATTCGTTCAGTCTTGATTGATGCGGATGCAGTTGTCATCTTGACTGATTGTGTTGGTCGTGAACGTCTTGCAGCCAACAACATTGCGGGCTCACGAGTCGTCATTGAAGTCAGCACCATTCCAAATGCGACTTCACACAATTTCGCAGCACGCAATATTGATCCTTGCTCGCTTGCGTATGTCATCTATACATCTGGAACCACTGGCAAGCCCAAAGGTGTGATGATCGAACATCGAAGTATTGCGAATCTGGTCGAATCCGATGTCTCGCGCTTTGGACTTGGCCCAAACGACCGCGTCGCGCAATGTTCTTCACCTGCATACGACTCATCGCTTGAAGAAACGTGGCTCGCATTTGCGGTAGGCGCAACGCTTGTTCTTCTTGATGACGAAACCGTTCGACTTGGTCCCGACCTCGTGCCGTGGCTGAATCACGAACGCATCACGGTCTTCTGCCCTCCCCCGACACTGCTGCGAACGACTGGATGCGAAGACCCTGCGAACGCGCTGCCTCTATTGAAACTTATTTATGTCGGTGGCGAAGCGTTGCCTCAGGATCTTGCAGACCTTTGGAGCGCAGGGCGTCGACTTGAAAATGGATATGGTCCAACTGAATGCACTGTCACCGTCGTTCGTACGCAAATCTTTTCAGGCGTTCCAGTCACAATCGGCCGACCTGTCGAAGGGCATACTGCATACATCCTCGATGACACACTTTGCGAGACCGTTCATGGAAGCGAAGGTGAACTCTGTATCAGCGGCATCGGACTTGCGCGTGGATATCGCAATCGACCACAGACAACTGCTGAAAAGTTCATTGATCATCCTAAATTCGGTCGCATTTATCGAACTGGTGATCTGACTCGGCTCAAGCCAAGTGGAGACATTGAATATCTCGGCCGCATTGATGGACAGATCAAACTCCGTGGGTATCGAGTGGAACTCGCAGCAATCGACGCGGTGCTCAGCCAGTGTGCTGGTGTTCGCGAAGCTGCATGTTGCGTGCAAGGTCAGGGCGCTGCGCAGATCATCATTGCTCATGTCGTTGCGCTCGTTGCGGGCGAGCAACCGACGAATAGTGCGCTGCGTGCTGCACTGACATTGGCGCTTCCGATCTATATGGTCCCGTCAAAGTTCGTGGCGATCAGCGTCGTGCCACGAACTCTCAGCGGCAAGATCGACCGATCCAAACTGCCAGTCATCGAAAGCACTGACGACCGAACCGAGCCAATCCGTCACGCTCGAAATGCAGTTGAACGAGCGATCGCCGATGCTTTCGCGCACGCGCTTCATCACGGTGGCGAGATCTCGATCGACGATGATTTTTTTATGGCGCTCGGCGGAGATTCACTCTCTGCCGTCGGCGCAATCTGCGCACTTCGTAAGAATCCTGCAACCGAGCGCTTGAGCGTTCGTGACATATATGAACATCGAACTCCCGAACGTTTGGCGCAGAGACTTGCCCTGACCGAGGGCTTGCCTGAAATGACGCATTCTCCCCGAATCCGTGCAGGCATTCGTGCAGACGATCCGAAATTCGCATCCGTCGTTCAAGCACTTGCCCTCCTCGTTCTCGCCATCGCAACTGGCGCAATTTCATATGTCATGTTTTTCGGCATCATTCCTTCGAGCTTCGAAAATCTTGGATTTGCCTGGTCGATTGCACTTGCGCCCTTTGTAACGTGCGTTGCGATTCTTCTCTTTGGGCTTCTAGCAATCACGCTGACTGTCTTTGCAAAACGGATTCTCTTGGGCAAAGTCCGAGCAATCACGACCCCAGTCTTCAGCGCAATATATTTGCGTCACTGGATTGTTCAACAGTTCGCTCGGTTGATTCCATGGGGATTGATTGAAGGAACTGTTTTTTACAATTCTGTTTTACGTTTGCTTGGCGCAAAGATTGGCAAGCGTGTTCATATTCACCGAGGAGTAGAACTGCGTCGTGGTGGTTGGGACCTGCTGACAATTGGCGATGACGTCACGCTTGCACAAGAATCCACGCTCACTCTGATTGATTTACGCGACGGGCAATTTATTCTTGCCCCGATCACAATTGGAGATCGATGCACCGTCGATGTGCGTGCTGGCCTTGGGCAATATGCAGAAATGCAGTCCGATTCGTCTCTCGCACCGCTCTCTTGGTTGGGCGATGCCGCATGCATTCCCCAAGGTGAAAAATGGGATGGTGTTCCTGCAATCAAAGTTGCAATAAATCCACTCACAATCTCTGCAACACGCGGGCGATCACTGAATCCAAACATGCATGGATTACTGATGGTCAGCGCGCGTCTCGCGCTTGGAATAATCGCGACAATTCCTTGGATTATTCTTGTGTGGCTGCTTCACATGGAGTGGAACACCGTTGAACCGTCCATCATTGCAGCAATCATTGTTATCGCATCACCGCTCTGCGTGATCGCGGCGCTCATTACACAAGCGCTCAGCCTTCGACTTCTTGGTCGCACAAATCCAGGCGTCATAAATCGCTGGAGCGTTGAATACATTTCCATCTGGGCGAAGTCACAAGCGGTCGAATCCGCCGGACGTTGGTTGAGCGGAACGCTCTTCTGGCCAACATGGCTTCGTCTTGCAGGAATGCGAATTGGAAAGGGATGCGAGATCTCCACGATCATCGATGTCGTTCCAGATACTGTCACGATCGGCGAGACCTGTTTCTTCGCAGATGGAATCTATTTCGCATCGCCGCGTGTCGATCGCAACAGTGTTTTCATTGGCGAGACCTCGATCGGCGACAACACTTTTATTGGAAACCACGCGGTGATCTCTGGAGGATTTGCATACTCACCAGATTATTTCGTCGGAGTCAGTACCGTTGCAGATGCAACTGTCACGCATCAGGAAACCGCATGGTTTGGCCATCCTGCGATGCAACTTCCACGGCGAGATGTCGTGAGTGCGGATCGCACATTGACCCACGAGCCAAATTTTATTCGATACGCAGATCGTTTCTTCTGGGAATTCCTGCGATTCACTCTGCCAATTTTTCCAATTGGAGTTGGCTGGTGTTGGTGGGGTGCAATCAATGAATCCGCCAAAAATTTCCCGGCAACAATCACAGCGCTTGTCATCGCGCCACTCGCGATTCTTGCTGCCGCTTTCATCATGGTCACTTCGATCGTCATCCTGAAGTGGGCACTGCTTGGGCGCGTTCGTCCTGGTCAGCACGCGCTTTGGAGCTGTTGGTGCAGTCGCTGGGATTTTCTCTTTGTTGCATGGGGCTTTTATGCACGGGGAACTCTTGAGCGACTGGACGGAACCATTTTCCTCAATGCGTTTCTGAGATTGATCGGAGTTCGAATCGGCAAACGCGTCGTGCTCGGGCACGGATTTACTCAAGTGGTCGATCCAGACATGCTTTCGTTTGGCGACGATGCCACAGTCGCCTGCAACTTCCAAGCTCACAGCTTCGAAGACCGAATTTTGAAAATTGATTCCGTCCGCATCGAAGATCGTGCGACTCTTGGACATCATGCTGTTCTCTTTTATGGCTCAACAATTGGCAAAGGCGCTCTCGTCACGCATCACAGTGTCATCATGAAGAATGAGGAGATCGAATCGGATGCGATCTACTGCGGATGTCCGGCGGTTCGGTTAAAAGCAAGTGACGTTGATTCGGCGGGATAGCCTGGCAAAATTGCTCGAAGGATTTCTGGCTAGTTCTCCGATTACTTGCGACAAATGCGTATCCAAAATCCAACAATGCAGAAGGGAACAGTCGCATTGGCGACGCTAAATTCCACGGGAATCCAAGTGCAACTGAAATCGCAATGACCGCACGCGAACGATTCAGAAACTCACCATTGCGCCAGAGAATAATGCTCGTCTGCAAATCATGCCCAAGTTGTGTGCGAATCGTATTTTCCCATTCTGTATTGGCAA
>JBEELA010000258.1:0-7052 GCA_041168365.1 Planctomycetota bacterium | reverse complement strand
TCATTGTCGTTGCGATGGTCTTCGCAGCGACGATCTTGGGATACATCGTTGTTCGACTGAATCCGCATATGCAAGTTCCATGGCGGTCGTCATCTGATGCAAGTTTGCCATACACGCTGCTCGTCAGCACGCTTGTTCTGTTTGCATCGAGCGCAACACTGCATCAATGCCTCATAAGAGCGAGGCGCGATGACACCAAGGGTTGTGCGCGATTTGCAAGCGTGACCTATTGGCTTGGATTTCTGTTCGTGTTGCTGCAGGGCGAGGCCTGGTGGTCGATGTGGATGCAGCATGTCAACATCGACGAAAACTTATATGCATGGACCTTTTATGTTCTGACTGCACTGCATGTGCTGCACATCATCGGCGGTTTATTTGCGCTGGGAGTTGTCACCCGAAATGCAAGTGGAGGGCTCTACAGCGCAGCAAGGCATAACGGAATTGTATTGTGTGCAATGTATTGGCATTCGCTCGATGTGATTTGGGTTGCGCTCTATGCCACACTCTGGCTTGGATCGAGCTGAGTTATTGAAGCCTCTGAATTTCAGTACCCAATTCAGCGAAGTTCAGCGCGTGTTGGATGAAACGCTTGCCACGCAAACCAGCGGCAGGGAACCATAATCGGCATCGGATCTGCCTCTTGAACGAGTGCTCCCATTTGCGGCACAATTCTCCAATTGATCCGCACGCCAAGCATGGAGGAGTCAGAAAGAAATGTTTCATAGCTAATAAATTTTATGAGGGTAGTCATTGGAATGATCTTCCAACCACTGGGATATTGCACAGCAATGATCATTGCCATCGTCCCCATGCCAGTATCAAGCAAAGGAGCAACGGTCGGTGCGATTTCTGCAAATGGAATTGTTCGGGCGCTTTGATCTTTTTGCTCGAGTGCCACAATCGGAAAATTGACTGTGCCTTCCTGCCAGTATCGTTCGTAATCAGTTTCCTTCATTCGCCGCTTGTCTGATTCATTAGGCATTGCGATCGTCGTGTCTGGATGCAGCAAAAACCACGCTGCCCAGGTGCAGACTTGAGTTCCTGGCATCAATGTCAATGAAGTTTCATTCGCAGACGCCGGTCCTGCAATCGCACGAAATGCTAATTGTGACCACAAGCTTGATTTATAAGTTTCCGTCGCCAGTTTCTCTGTTGTCGCAGCAGGCGCATCAGGAGTTTCGTACATCACAAGATTACTGTTGAGTAATAATCCGCTGACGCCAAATTTGACAATCGTTCCATTGATTGTCCGATTGAAAATAACAGCGCTATCGCAAAGCGGGCTGTATGTCACCGCAATCGGCACTCCGCCAAGCGTGTCGTTGGAGACTTCATGTACGTTCATTAATTTCAGCGGATACGCACGTGATTCTCCATTGACCGTGATGCCAATGACACGATCGGTCGAAACCGCATATTTGATTCGTTCCTCTTTGTTTTTAGGTGCAATTTCTGACCCTGCAAGAACGGTGGGTCCATCAAGAGAGCGCATGAAATCACGAGGATTTCCGCTTCCAACAAGCGATTCCTGTGGGACAGACAGATTGCTCAGATCAAAGCCATATGTTGTCGGATCGCGTCCATCACCGATGGGCTTTTCCCCTCGCATCGGTCCAAGAAATGCGAAGACTGTGATCCCAAGCACAAGGATCAGTGCCAAGAGAATCACCCATCCACCTGCGGCGAATGTCAGTTGCGTCTTCTTCGCAGAATCACTTTGAGTCATTGAGGGATTTTTTCGTCAGGTGCGATAAAGACAGGAGCATTTCGCAGAGCCGCACTCGGCGAGACTGATCCTCGATCAAGCACAAGCGCGAGCAAGAGCAGCGGGAGATATGTGATGCTGGTGAAAAACACACGGCGTGCTGATGCATCGGTTCGAAGATGAAGAAAGCGGAAACTTTCGAAGATCATCCAGCATCCCAGAATGATTGAAATAATGGCGAACCACCAACCTGCAACGCCATAGACCGTCGTCAGCAATCCAATGGGAATTAAGATAAGAGATGTCAGCACCATTGTTTGCGCAGTGACTTGTCCACTTGGATCGACTGCAGGCAACATCTTGAATCCACCGCGAGCATAATCTTCGCGGTACATCCATGCGAGTGCCATAAAATGTGGCAATTGCCAGACGAAGAGAATTCCTGCGATCACCCATCCGCCAGGTGCGAATGACCCTGTTGCTGCGGTCCATCCAACGAGTGGTGGAATTGCCCCGCATACTGCACCAACGATTGTGTTGATTGATGTGATCGGTTTCAGCGGCGTATAAATCAGCGCATACAACGCGATATTTCCAGTGGCGAGCGCAGCAGGAATCCACCCAGCGGCCCAAAGCAATAGCGCCCACCCGACGTATGCAAGCAAGACGGCCATAAGAAAAACTAACGGTCGGCCGATGTGCTTTTGCGGAAGGGGTCTTCCTTCAGTTCGTTGCATCAATGCATCGCGGCGACTTTCGATGAGTTGATTGAACATCGATGCACTCGCAGCAGATGCAGCCGTTCCGAGCAGCGTCCATGCAAGCAGAGTCCAATTTGGTGTTGCTGTTGTTGAGACAATAAATCCAACCCCTGTCGTGACGAGCACCAGTGCATTCAGACGCACTTTCGCAAGCGCTCCGAGGGTGGGCAAAGTTCGAGCCCAATTTGAGATTGTCGCAACGTGTTCGATCGAACTAGTATAGAAGGAGCAATGAACGAGAATTCATCAGATCGTCGTGGACTTCACCTCGCGCTTGGATTTGCGACAACCGTCGTGATGTGGGCCATTGGTTATGTGGCAATGATGCGCCCAGGAGTGGTGGCGGGGGAGATTCTCTTTGGAGCCATGTTTGTCGCGCTTTTCCTCGGGGGGCTGATCGCCGGACGATTGACGCCAACATCTTCACGCGCCGATGGCGCACGTGCAGGCATCAAGATCGGATTTGTCTCTGCAACGGTCAACTTGTTAGTTGTCGGCAGTCTCTTCGGCCGTGATACTGGCAGTGATCTATGGGTTCAGTTGGCGATCTGGGTCGGCGGTCTTTATGCAGCAAGTTTGATTTGCGCAGCAATCGGCGGTGCGGTCGGCGGTGGTGGATCCCGCTGGCAATCAAAGTTTCCTGCGACTGCGCTGTTCGGTGCGATCACTGCAGCGACAATATTTTTATTGCTCGTGACTGGCGGACTTGTCACAGGATTAGAAGCAGGACTTGCGGTCCCAGATTGGCCGAATTCATTTGGTCACAACATGCTTCTGTATCCCATCTCGCAAATGAAGGGCGGTGTGTATTACGAACATGCGCATCGACTCTATGGAATGCTTGTTGGACTTTCGGCGATCACACTCTTAACGCTTGTTGCGCGTTTCGAAAGTGGTCGCCTTGTCCGAACTCTTGCAGTGATCGGATTTCTGATGGTCTGTGTGCAAGGATTGATGGGCGGTCTGCGCGTCACTGGTCATATCACTCTTTCGCAAGACGCAGTCAATCTCGCACCGAGTGTTCCACTTGCAGTTGCGCACGGAGTTTTTGGCCAAATGGTCTTTGCAACATTCTGTTTGATCGCTGTCCTCTGCGGCCGCCGTTGGAAAAGTGATTTCGTTCCACTTGATGGTGCTGCATCCAAGGGTCGAGTATTGAGCGCTGCGCTCGTGGTGATTCTTCTTATGCAACTGATCTCTGGCGCGATGTATCGCCACTATCAAATTCCAGTTCTAGATGGCCCGCCGACATATCCAAAGTGGGCGATGCATCTGCATCTGACTTGGGCGGCAGTCGCATTGATCAGTACGCTTATGGTTGGAATGCGTGCGATGAGCATTCCGAAATTTCTGCGTCCGATTCCACAACTTGGTCACGGCATTCTGATGCTCGTTGGGATTCAGGTTGCTTTCGGCATCGGCGCGTTGGTGCTGGTCATTACTCGCAAGACCGCTGAGATTCCAATCTCAGAAGTCGTCTTCACAAGTTTGCATCAATCAACTGGCGCGTTGCTGTTGGCAACAAGCGTGATGATTGCAGCGTGGTGGAGGCGACTTACTGTTTCGGCGTCAGCGGTGTCATCGGTGTTACCAGCGACGACGGTCGCGCAGGCTTGATCGCCTCTTCGAGTGCAAGCAAGGAATAGATCGTGCAGAGATCTTGATCTGCTTCCTCCCACCGTGAGGATTCATTCACCCACGAACCATCTGGTTTTTGTTTGGCGACAAGTGCCGCGATTAATTCATCACGCCACGGATGTTCAGCGCCCGTGACATCAGTCACCACATCTTGTCGCGCCGCCAAAAGTGCGCGCGAAAGAGCATGAACATAATAAAAATATCCTTGTTGGCCAACACCTGGATTTTCAGCAAATGTCCAGTGCTTGCGAATCCAATCGTATGCGGCGCGAACGCGAGGATCGTCGCTCGAAAGTCCGGCATAAAGCAAACTCTTGAAACCTGCATAGGTCATCGAGCCATAACTCTTGAGAGATCGTGGTTGTCCCTCTGGAATCTTTTCGCCATATCGCCCTTGTCCTTCGGCTTCACTTGAAAAACTTTCGCCGCCGTTGGCAGGGGTGTATATAAAGCCTCCATCATTCGCACCCGCTTGCGCCCACGCGGCAGAGTTTGTCTGCTGAAGATTCTGCGTGCGACTCAAGAACACAATCGCGCGCTGAACTGCAGGATCTTCCGGTGAAACTTGGGCATCATGCAGCGCATCAAGCATCAATTGAGTATTGGACAAGTCCGGTCGCCCCCACTTTCCATAACCGCTTCCACCAAACCAATCCATGCGCGGCGAAACGCCTTCACTTTGATCCCACTGTTGTTTCGTGAGCCACTCGATGCTTGTCTCGATCAATGGTCGATCGGAAGGATCATCCACGGCAGCAAGTCCACTGGTCACTGCACTGGCAACATAATTTGCAAGGCCGCCTTCTGAATCAGGATTGAATTGAGTGCCAATGCCACCAACTCGCTCGCGCACAAAATCCCGCGCCTTTTTCGCAGATGGATCATTGGTTGGGGTTCGATCAGTTTGTGCGAAAGCTTTCATTCCAAGCGCAGTGACCGCTGTCGCCGCTGCACTCGACGGCTTCTTTTGATCCGTTCCAACGGCAGGCTTTGCGATCATCCATCCGCCACTCGCATCCTGCGTCGTTCGAAGTCGAGCGAGTCCAAGATCAATCGCACGCCGGGCATCTCCCCATGATTTTGCGGAGCATGGAACTTCGTTTGCGTTGATACTGATTCGATGAATCGCCGGCAGAGGTTGCGCGATCACACTAGGAATCGCCGGCAGATTTTGTTCGGTCACTTTTGCTTTCGCGACTCGAGCATCAAGTGGAACCGTCGGCTCCGCAAGCGGGCCTTGCTTTATCGCGCCATCATCAAAAGCCGCAAGACAGATCGATGCGAGTCCAATTGTCAATAAACAAGGCAAATTACTCATGTTCTGATTATAGGGCGTGAGTTGGAGACCTGATTTATAAATAAATTGTAAGTGTAGAATGAAACGATGCTCTCTTTCTTTTTCATCGTTGTTTGTGCGACTCTTTCAGTTCCGCCTATTCCAACAATCAGTCAGATTGCAATTCTGGATGCCACTTCACCAACGGTTTCTCCAACCTTTGGAATGGTCGTCGCTGTCTCTGGAGATCGAGTCGTTGCAACTGGTCCCGATCCATCGAAGGCTGGCGGATCTGTAGGTCAAATCGCAACATTTGTGTTTCAGCCTACAGGTGAATGGAAACCATTCCGCGAGATGCAATCAGTTGATGGAGTGAAGCCCGGCATGATGGTTCTTCAACGCATGACCATGGTTGGAAGCATTATGCTCGTCTCTGAAGATCGTCGTGATGGTGGAAGTAGTACCGTCGCTGCGTTCGAAGCTGCTGAAACAAATTCTGGATGGAAGCAGAGCGGGTTGCTCGAGCCTCCGACTGGATTGCCCGAACCTGCTTTCGGCGGAGTCATCGTGTCGGATGGAGTCTTCGCAGCGATTTCAACGGTCGATATGCGCGTGCTTGGCGACAAGCCTCGAACTGTGAATCCATCTCCAAAAGTTTTTCTTTTCAAGCGAGGTGTTGATGGCTGGAAGGGCCTTGGATTTCTCCAGCGTAGTGATGCGCTCAAGCCAACATTTTTCGGCGCGGCACTTTCCATGACTCCAAACCAGATTGTCATCGGATGTCCAAAGGCAATAACGGCTGCGCCGCATCAAGATTTAGTCGTCGGTGGCGATTCGGTCGTCGTCGTCTATCGAATGAATTCCGATGGAATGTGGTCGATTGACGGCGAATTGAAACCCCCGCCAGATCGATTGGATTATCTTGGATTTGGTTCAACCATCGCATCGAGTGATTCGGTTGTCGCAGTGAGAATGTCTCAGGTCTCTGGTCAGGGCTCGGCAGTATTGGTGTATCGACGTGGCGAGACTGGCTGGGTCTTTGACGGCGAATTGACTCCACTTATCGATGTGACTCCAGGTGTAGGGTGGGGAATCTCGCTTGCAGTCACTGATGGTCGAATCGTTGTTGGTGATCCAACCGCGCTCAATGGTGATAAGAATCCCGGCTATGCCGGTGCATTCACAAAAGACAATAATGGGACTTGGGCGGAATCCGTTCGCTTTCAACCAAATGTTCCTGTGACTTCAGCACGCTGGGGAGTTGGAATTCGTACCGATGGTCGTCGAGTTGTCATCGCGCGTCCACAAAATGAGCGCGAAGGGGTTATGCCCGGCGGCGCTTTAGTATTCATGCTTCCACCAGCAGATTCCACTCCGCGTCCGAGTGCAGCTTCCACATCATCGCCAGCTTCAACAAAGTCCTTGACCGCCCCCTGATTTTGGTTGGACTGTCACTGCCAGTCTTGGACTGTCATTCCCAGTTCCGCACCACGCAAGCTGCACACAAAACTCCGCAGGCGATATTCATCGGCACGATCCAATTTGGTTGTAAGTGAATTGGTGCAACCACATTCATGACAATCGCCATTGCGCCAAAAATCGCGGCCCATGCGGCAAACTTCAGCTTTGCCAGCCAGACTGCGCTGATGAGTGCAGCGATCGAAATCGCCCA
>JBEELA010000257.1:0-3907 GCA_041168365.1 Planctomycetota bacterium | reverse complement strand
GAAACAAAGAAACGGCGATAAATAAGACAATTCCACTCACAATTCCAAAGACGAGGATTTTTCCGATTCGCAGGCGATAAAAGAATATTAACCCAACTGCAACACTGAGCGCAGCCATTCTCGACCCTGACCAGACGATGAGCATGAGCAAAAGTCCGATTTGAATTGCGTGGTAGTAGCTCATCCAACTTTTAAAAGAACTTCGCGAATGTGAGTAGCAATTTACGATGACGAAAACGGCACTGACAAAGCCAGCAAGTTGTGGGTTCCCAGAAACTCCCATGAATCTTCCTTGACCGATTGCTTGGCCATAACCAAATCCCAGCTGCAAAATGTTGCACGCCAAGAAGAGAGCTGAAGCGATCGAGAGGGCACGAAGGATCGAGTCCACATCAAGTTGGCTCTGTATGCGTCTTCCCAATCCGTAGACGATCCCGACGAATAAGAGGCCGTCCGTCAGGATTCCAAGAATTGACCGAACGCTTTCTCCCGCGAGTAGCAGGCGCAAAAGGTACATGCTTTGAAATACGTAGAACGCTAATGTTGCAAATAAAACGAACGACATACGCCAGCCTGGGTCGGTTCGAGGTGCCGAGAGACAGAGGCTGAAAAGGAAAATGACGGTGAGCGGTCGACTGCTGTCACGGAGTGCCTGCAAAGGTCCGATGAGCGTGTTGTCGAAGAAGTTCGAATCGAGATAGCCGAAGCAGAGTGTAAAAAAAACAATCGAAACCGCGAGTAACGGGCCGCGCTTAGATCCGACCGTATAAAAAAACGTAATGAGAACTGCGATGAACGGTAGAAAGCCACTCGGTCGAGACAAGTTCGTGAACAAAATTTCAATCAGGTTGACAACCTTAGAGCCGTCCGCCTGACCGAGAAAAAATAGTGATCCACTCATTTGATTGTTTCAGCTCAGAATGATAGCCAAGTCGAATTCGATACAGTTCTTGTTCGTGGTGCCGTGAGTAATCTGGAGCCGCAACAGACAATCAGAATCAGTTACGGCGCAGCCGATTGGCCAGCGTTCGTTCGATTGCACCGACAATCGTCGGATAGATGATGCGGATGAGCGCAAAGTATGCCGCTGCTCCGATGATGGTGAACGCAGCACCGCCTAGTAACGCAGTTGATCCTTCACGCATCCAACAAACCCATGCGGCTGGCGCAAAACATGCGATCGCAGTGACGACCGGTTTGATTGGCCAAATTCGAAGCTGCGTGATCCATGCGGGATCATTCGCACACAGGACAATGTGAATAATTCCTGACACGACTGAAGTCACCAATATGGCGACTGCAACCGCATTGATCCCCATCCACCATGCACCAAGAAGTGCCAGTACAGCAAGAAGAGCAGTATGAAAAAGTTGGGCATGAAAAAGTGTCGAAAAACGACCGTTGGCTCGAAGATAACCGCTGCATATCCCGATCGGATTTGCAAAGATCATGGCGATCGAAAGAATTGCGAGTGGGCCTTCGACTCCGGCCATTCGTTCTGGAAGCACGGTTCGAACGAGAACGGGCGCGATCGCGGCAAGGCAGGCACCGACTGGCGCTGCGCCAATCATGGCTTGAATTTGTATGTGCTTGTGAAATTGCGCCTGCGCTTGTTTATCTCCACGGAGTGCTGTAAATGTCGATTGGGCAACACGTCCAATGGTTATCGAAAAAAACCCATACGCCATCGTTCCTATTTGGAATCCAATCGTGTAGATGCCCAGCGCAATCGTTGTGCAGAAGATAGAAATTGCAAGATAGTCAACCACTTGTGAGAGACCAACCATTGAGTGTTGAAGACCTCCCCATGCAAAGCCTGGAAGCATCTTGCGCATTGCGACTTTGACACCATCATGCACAGGCAGAAGTGGTGCGGCGTGGATCAAATACCAGCTTCGGACAATGTGCCCAATCAAGACTGGAGCAATCATGGCCCACACACCTGCCCCGAACAAGGCAAGGGTCACCGTGAAGGTGAGAGTGATTGCGGCGAGCACAATATCTGCCAGGGCTATTTCTCGAAACCGAAGCGCCAATCGCAGTTGCGCGCTGGATGCAGAAGCGGTCATTTCGACAAAGATGCGCACTGCAACGACAACCATGAGGGGCCAGAGTGCCGGAGATCCCCACCAATTTGCAGCGAAAACTCCAAAGATCGCAGTCACCAGAATGAGCCAAGTCGAACTAATCATCGCAAGCAAGTTGGCTGCTCGAGCTGCAGCACTGCTTGGGCGGACAAGTTCCATGAGCGAGTCAATCGCCGCGCCTGGATAGATAAAAGTTGCGGCGGCAACGAGCGTGATACTCAACGTTCCCAGTCCGATCTCGCTTGGAGTCAAGAGCCACGCCAAGACGAGATACGTAAAGGCGCCAGCTAATTTTTGTGCCGCGATTTGTACGAATCCCCAGATTGCTCCGTGGGCCATGCCACTCGTCTCTTTCGAATTCGCCACGCCGCTCATAAATGTCGAGGCTATGCGAACAATCATCTGGTATCGAGTCGTTGAGTCGACTCGTGTCTTGGATAGTCCTTTCTTTTGTGCGTTCCAACACTACACTTGGGAGAATGCGAATCGTTCAGGCTCTCCACGCGATCGATCTTCGTGCGGGAGGTCCAGCCCGCGTTGTCGTTGATCTTTCTGCGGTCTTGGCTTCGCGCGGACATGAGATTGTCATCGCGACAGAGAATCCACGAGATGTTCCTACAGCCTGGATGACTTCACCAACACATGGGTTGCCAACGTGCGTCAGGCTGCCTTCTTTGGGTTGGCAGATTTGGAATGCAAGCTTTCGTCGGGCGGTTGAGAAAGTTCTTGCCAACGCCGACCTCGTTCATCTTCATGGGCTTTGGGAGCCATTCAATCTACGAGTCGCATCGATCGCTCGGCGCATGGGAATTCCATACATCGTGACGCTCCATGGGATGTTGGATGATTGGTGTATGGCGCAGCGGACTGCGAAAAAACAGATCTATCTCGCAGTCGCTGGCAGAAAGATGCTCGAGAATGCTGCGGCAGTTCATTGCACTGCTGCGGCAGAACTTGCGCAAAGTCAAAAATGGTTTTCAAAGTTGCAAGGGACGGTCATTCCCAATTTGGTTGATCTCTCTGCATACGAAAACTTGCCTGGTGCAGATGAAGCTCGAGCGCGATTTGCATTTCTGTCGACATCGAATCCAAAGTTGATTTTCCTCAGCCGCATTTCTCCTAAGAAAGGCTGCGAGCATTTGCTTGAGTGCGTTGAGATTCTTCGTGGTCGTGGCATCTTGGCGGATGTGGTGATCGCTGGGACTGGGCCAGCGGAGTATGTCGAAACCCTAAAGGCGTTGGCGGATCGGCGCGGCATCGCTGACGCCATTCACTTTGTTGGCCACATCGATGGAAAGCTAAAAATTTCCTTGCTTCAAGCTGGAGATCTTTTAGTGATTCCAACGAGTCAAGAAAACTTCGGCCTCGTCTTTTTCGAAGCGCTCGCCGCAGGTCTCCCAGTCGTTACAACAAATCTTGTCGATACGAAAGACGAGCTCGCTCAAAGTGGAGCAGGCTGGATTGTGCCACAGAACGCGACCGCCTTTGCGGATACGATCGAGAAGATCATGAAGAATCCGTCGGATGTCGCAGAGCGCAAACAGCGTGGCAGACGCTGGATTTTCGACAATCTCGCCACCTCGGCGATCGCTTGCCAAATCGAGTCGATGTACAAGAACGTGAGTTCAACTCTCAATCAAAAAAAGGCCTAAGCGATGAAACGTCTTCGTGTCATTCTCTTTGTGAAGAACTACCTGCCCGGCTATAAATCGGGCGGTCCGCTTCGAACAATCATAAACATGATTGAGTCGATGTCGAACGAGATAGATTTTTTGGTTGTCACGCGTGATCGCGACGTGGGTGATCTTGAACCGTACGGC
>JBEELA010000256.1:0-7825 GCA_041168365.1 Planctomycetota bacterium | reverse complement strand
GGGCTATTGCAAATTTCAAATTTCCCAAGAGTTTCAAGTGGGTTGAATCTGCCGCCAGTGTCTTGAGAAATCACAACAGCGTGTCGATGGCTGAAAGTTCCGCGCTCAACGTCTTGTCCGCTGATACGAACGGTCGAGCCATCCAATAGCAGCGTTCCATATGCAAGAAGCTCTGCTGTTGCCCAGTCGATCTTTGCCTCGGTGTCAATGTGAGAGCGGCCAGCAATCGTTCGAGCGATCGTTCGATGCGGCGTGATGTAATCTGGAATTGTTGAGAGAACAGATCCGATCTTGACGAGAGTCGAAAGCGCGACGCCTGTTTCGACGTTTTCGTTGTGATACGAATTTCCCAATTCCTTCCAACGCCCTTGAAATGCAGCGATTCCAGGGAAGACAGGCTTTGCCTTGGCTGCAGTCTGCGCAGCATCCATTCGGTCGTAAATTTTCTTGACGATCCCTTCCGCATCTTCAGCCGAAAGAACTCCTTGCGCAATCAATCGATCTCGATACGTTGCAGCAACAGGAACATGCTCACGAACTCTGCGATACAGCATCGGTTGCGTGAATGAAGGCTCGTCGGTTTCGTTATGACCATTCTTGCGGTAGCACCAGAGTTCGACGAGGGCATCACGTCCAAACGCTTGGCGGAATTCAGTGGCAGTTTGCATCGCCCACACGCATGCTTCTGGATCATCGCCGTTGACATGAAAAATAGGAACGTCATACGCCTTCGCCAAATCAGAGCAGTACTGACCACCGAAAGTATTCTCTGGATTCGTCGTGAATCCAACTTGATTATTGATGATCACATGAAGCGCGCCGCCGACGTCATATCCAGTCAGCTTCATAAAGTTGAAGCACTCAGATACAGAGCCTTGTCCAGGGAAAGAAGAGTCGCCATGGACAAGCACAGGAACAACTTCTCGTCGCTCGCTGTCTTCGCGCAGATCTTGCTTTGCTCGCGTTCGTCCGAGCGCGATTCCGTTGACAAATTCCAAATGTGACGCATTGGACGATGCGGTCAGATGCACCATTCCAGACGCGGTCTTTCGATCAGAACTATATCCCTGATGATATTTCACATCGCCGCCACCTTCAGAGAAACTTGCTGTCCATGTTTCTTCGAATTCAGTAAGCACTTGTTCGTATTTCTTGCCAACGACATTCGTCAACAAGTTCACTCGGCCTCGATGAGCGAATGCGAAACAGAATTCACGAGCGCCAAGTGTTGCGCCTGTCTCGATCAACTGATCGAGCATCGGAATGATGGTGTCTGCACCTTCCAACCCAAAGCGTTTCTTGCCGACATACCGCATCGCTAAAAAAGATTCGAAAGCATCCGAATCGACGAGGCGATGCAAAATGTGTCGTTGTTGTTCTTGGCTGAAGTTTGGCTTGCCCCGTGATTGCTCAACGCGTCTTTGGATCCACTGACGTTGGTCAAGATTTGTGATGTGCACAAATTCAATGCCCGAATGGCCGCAGTATGTCTGCTCCAAAAGTGCAACGATGTCGCCAAGTGTTGCAGGCGATGCAATGGGCAAGGAATTTGCGCTGAACGTCATTCCCAAGTGTTCATCGCCCAAGCCGGCGCTTTCCAGAGTCAATACATCAGGAAATGGCCGTGTCGTTCCAAGTGGATCAAGCTGCGCTGCCAAATGTCCAAATTCGCGGTAACGATGAATGAGGAGGTCGACTTTTCCTTGCGCTTCCCATCCACTAGGGGCATTTGCGGCGGAGGCATTGGAGGTTGCGCTTGTTGCGGATGATTCAGCAACTGCAGTCGATCCAGTATGAACTCCCTTCGGCGCAGGAACTGGACGCGCAAGTCCAAGCTCAAATCCCGCAAAAAACTGACGCCACGCAGGCTCAACGGATTCGGGTTCGCGGCTCCACTGATCGAACAGCGAGTCCACAAATGCGGCATCCCATCCGTTGATGGATTGCCTCGCAGGTGAGGAGGATTCTAATTTGTCGTGGCCTTCGTTGGACACGGGGATACTCCATACGGGTTGGTGTGAATCGATGAGAAGGCATCTTCTCGCCGACTTTTGATTGTAGCAGAGCGCCGAAAAAACCGCCTCTATGCGTAGTGTTGATTCAGCCAAATCCTGTGGCTTTACAGCAGAGCCACAGGGTCGACATCAACCGCCATAATTTCGCCGGGGGTCAGAATCGCAAGAGTCCGACCCGCAGCGAGCAACTCTTGCAATTTGGCAGGTGTCTGAGCAAGAATCTCGATCTGGAATCGCCATCGATCTGCGATACGCGCGATGGGGCAAGGGGCAGGATCGCGAATAATCACTGACTTTGCAGCGGGAATTCCAACCAATTTCCCACGGACTTGCCCAGCGATTCGCTCCGCTTCAGATTGTTGCTCGTGACGAATGATGACTCGTGCGAGGCGATGCACTGGGGGCAATCCATATCGCTCACGCACTTCCAATTCGCGCTGTGCAAAACCGGGGAAATCTTGTCGCGCTGCAGCAAGAATCGGTTCGGCATCTGGTTGAAATGTTTGAATGATCGCTCGACCAGCTTGCGCACTTCTTCCGCAGCGGCCCGAGACTTGCGAAACCAATTGGAAAGTTCGTTCGCTCGCGCGAAAGTCAGGAAGGTTCAGGGCCGTATCAGCACTGATGACGCCGACGACCTGAACATTCGGGAAATCAAGCCCTTTTGCGATCATTTGCGTTCCAAGTAAAAGTCGAATTTCGCCACCTGCAAATCGTCCAAGTGTTTCGTGAAAGTCACTGGCCTGCGTCATTGAATCGCTGTCGACTCGCGCGATGCCGCCGCGCGCGGCAAGATCTGGGAAGAGGCGTTCAAGTTCTTCCTCCACTCGTTGCGTGCCGAGGCCGAAAATTGTGACTGCTTTCGCGCATCGGGGGCAGCGGTTCGGGACCTTTTGTTCTGCCTGACAATGATGGCAACGGGTAAATTTCAGCGTCTTTCCATCCCCAACATCGTGATGCACAACCATGCCTGCTTCGCAGTGCGCACATTGCATCATCCATCCACAATTCTGATCCGGGCACGCGATCCAATTTGCATATCCGCGCCGATTCAAGAGGATGATCGCTTGCCCTCCAGCGGCAAATCCTTGACGCAGTGCGACCTCCAAAGTTGGACCAACAAGATGCACTCGGCGATCGCGGCGAAGCACTGTTTCTTTGCGGAAATCAACAATTTCTACGCGCGGAGTTGTCAATCCTGGCGCACGATTTGGCAGTTGATGCAGTTGCGAAACTCCACGCTTTTTTGCGTTCCACCAACTTTCCAAACTCGGCGTTGCGCTGCCCAAGATGATTGGGCAGGCAGACAATTGCGCTCTGCGAATCGCAACATCGCGTCCGTGATATCGCGGCGCTTGATCTTGCTTGTATGACTGATCATGTTCTTCATCGACGATGATCAAGCCAAGTTCTCCATCTGGAATCGGCGCAAAGACCGCACTGCGAGCACCGATGACAATCTTGGGGCCAGGATGCGAAGCAACAATCCACTGTTCGTGACGCTGGGCTGCAGTCAATCCCGAATGCAAAATCGCCATCCGATCATTTGGAAGACGTGCGACGATGCGACCACCAGTTTGTGGAGTCAATGAAATTTCCGGAACGAGATAAAGCACTGATCGACCAGCTGCAAGCACGCGTGCTGCCAACTGCAAATAGACCTCGGTCTTTCCAGAGCCAGTCACCCCAAACAATAAATGCTGCGAAAAACCTTGATTCAAAGCCTTTCCTACACTTTCGATCACCTTGCTTTGATCCGAAGTTGGTTCAGGCGCACGTGTCTCTTCGATGGTCGACGCGCGCCATTTCGCTTGTACTGAAGTTCGGTGTGTGACTTGCAGATGTCCACTCTTGATCAGCGCCAAGATGGGTGCGCGCGTGCCAAGCGAACATGCGGCGCGCAATTCATCGATATCCACAGGTCGCTGGGATTGTGGAAGACGAGCAACCGCATCCAGAACTGCTTGCCTCTTGGGATGCAATCGGCCTACTTTGGTTGTGGCTGATGCAAGCGGCGTGGCAATATCCACGGCGATTTTTTGGATGCGTCCAACTCCTTTTCGTACTGCACTTGGTGTGATCCCAGCGATTGTCACACCGATCGGAGCGCAGTAATACGAAGCGATCCACTGTGCCAATCGCACAACAACGCTGGGCATCGGATCGCTCGTTCGATCGATCTCGAGGATGGACTTCACCCGATCCACAGCAATCTTTTTGTCAAGCAATTCATCGCCACCGATTCCCACCACAACACCGTGCACTCGCGAATCGCCGCGACCAAGTGGCACGGTCACATGATCGCCCAACGTGACACCGCCGATGCCTTTGACCCCATCAAGGGCCATTGGAATGCGATACAAAAGTCCATCTGGATAGCGGTCAATTCCGCGATCAACGGCGATTCGTGCGTATCGCGTCGTGTCGATCGTCGTGGTCATCGCCCCGCGAGTTCGCCACGATCGAGAAGTGCGGATCTTGATTGCGCTGCTCGCATCGTTTCTTCGGAAAGAGGAACGCGCGTTTCCATCAACTCGATAAAGCAGTCGAAGAGATAATCCGAATCATGTGGACCAGGCGAAGCTTCTGGGTGATATTGAACACTAAAAATCGGCTTGAGCGTATGACGAAATCCCGCAACAGTGTGATCGTTGAGATGAATATGCGTGGGCTCGCCGCCAACGTTGCGCAGTGATTCTTCGTCGACACAGAATCCGTGATTTTGGCTCGTGATTTCGATTCGATCGGAAAGAAGATTTCGCACAGGCTGATTCGATCCTCTGTGCCCAAACTTCAATTTATATGTCTTCGCTCCAAGTGCCAATGCAAGCAACTGATGTCCAAGGCAAATCCCAAATGTGGGTATTTCCCCTGCAATTTCGCGCAAAGTTCGTACGGTGGACTCCACCGCAGCAGGGTCGCCAGGACCATTCGAGATGAATAATCCATCTGGCTTGAGCGCACGAATCGCATCTGGATTCGCATCGTGAGGCAACGCATGTACAACGCAGTTTCGCTGAATCAAATTTCGATAAATATTTCGCTTCGCTCCACAATCGATCGCAACGACTGTCAAAGTTTTGCTTGCAACACGCATACAACTTTCGGTTCGAGGCGCCCAGTCACCGAGAGATTCTTCCCATCGCAAAGCTTGCCGAGGACTGACTGCACTCGCAAGATCTTGACCTGCCATCGACGCAATCGATTTTGCAAGAGCAACCAATTCGTCGTCGCTGCGTGTTGCATCGCCGCAGAGCACCCCATTCATCGAACCAGAATTTCGCAATTTTCGAACGAGTGCGCGGGTGTCAATCTCGTGAATTCCTGGCACGCCAGATTTTGCAAGCCACCCAGACAAATCTTCGACAGAACGTTGGTTGGACCAGACGCGGCTCAGTTCGCGTACGACGAATCCGCTGACGGTTGGTCGGGCGCTTTCGATGTCTTCGGTGGTGACCCCATAATTGCCAACTTGGGTGGCGGTCAAAGCAAGAATCTGCCCTGTATAGCTTGGGTCGGTGAGCGCTTCTTGATAGCCGCTCATGGAAGTATTAAAGACGACTTCGCCAAGATTCATAACTCCAGTGCCAACTGCGCCGAATCCGACACCTGCAAAGACGCTCCCGTCGGCAAGCGCGAGGCGACTTGGGTGCATTGCAGGCACAGAGGCGGCTTTAGAGTTGGGCATCAGTTCTAATCATAACGACCCGCCGCTTGCGAATGCGAGCAATGCCGTTTACTCTTCCCCTTCGCCTTGAGGCGAGGCGATTCAAACTCGCCAGAGGCACGGCCGCCACACCACGTACGACGGACAAGTCGTTCAGTAGAAAGAGTTGATCCAAGCTGCGTGGAGCCAACGGAGCTTTGTTTGAGTCTGGTTTGCAAGTCTTTAATTTGAATGGTCGGCACATCAATGAAAATTCAAAAACTAGTTCTTGTCGTTACTGCACTTTCGTTCACTCTGAATTCTGTTGCGGTGGCACTCAATGCCAGTCCTCAGTCTGAACCGCCAGCGTCTGAACCGCCAGCATCCGAACCGCCAGCGTCCGAACCGCCAGCATCCGAGCCACCAGTATCCGAACCAGCGCCATCTCAAACTCCGCCTGCTTCCGATTCTTCTTCCGCCAACATTCCAATGTTGCGTGCGCAGGCTCGCCAAGCGATGTCTCGCAGTCAGTGGGCTTCCGCTGCAGACTTATGGTCAGCGATCAGTGTTCAGGTTCCTGGCGATCCCGAAGCAACAAAGGGCTTGTCTGATGCTCAAGCAGCACTGAATCAAGGATCTTCGATAGATAAAGTCGCTGGCGATGAATCTGTTGAAAGAGAGCAAGCGCAAGTCGAGTTCGACAACGCGCTCGTTCGATCTGGCGATTCTTTCAGCCGAGGTGATTATGCCGGCGCTGAGCGGATCGCAACACAGGCAAAGATGTCTCTGCAGCGCAATAAAGCCCTCCTCAGTCCTGCGGACTTTGATGCGAAAATGGCAAGCGTTGAAGCAGAACTTGTGAAAATTAATTCCGCGAAGACATTAAATGCCGAAGCCGCCAAAGCGATCAAGGCAAGTGACGCAAGCAAGTCGACCGTTACTCAAAACAGACAAGAACTCGAGCAAAGACAACGGACCATCAATGAAAACATGGTGCGTGTGCGGCAACTTCAGTCTGAATTGAAGTATCAGGAAGCCCTCGAAGTGGTCGAGGAAATTTTATTCATCGACCCAACAAATCCTTCAGCGCTTGCAATGCGTGATGTTCTCCAATCAGGAATTTTGTACCGCAGATACTCGGAACTCCAAAGACGTCGGTCGTATTCATTTTCAGAATTCGCTGTCGACGCGCAAGCTTCATTTATTCCCCCGAAGATCAATATTAGTGGGCCTGGACCACGCAGCCTTGACGCCGAAATGTCCTACCCGGAGGATTGGCCTGCGTTGTCCGTGCGAAGAGAGGGTGCATATGCAGCATCTGGTTTCCGCGATTCGGAAATCGATCAAAAAGCGATTGCGAGGATGCAGGAAAAATCTCGCATAGATTTTCCAGAGTCTCCATTCAGTTCAGTGGTCGAGTTTTTTCAGACTGAAACAAAACTCCCTTTCTATGTCGACTATAAATCCTTGCGAGCTTCTGAGCCGACTCTTGATAAGGATTCCACAGTCAATTTGACAATGCCTGCACCAATTTCCTGGGCAATGGCTTTGGATATGGTCTTGAGGTCAACCGAAGACGACGGTGCTTCTGGAAGCCGCGATGGCGCAGATAATCGGCCAGACTGGATGGTTGAAAATGGAATGATTGTTATCGCTTCCGCGACAGAACTCGCACTTCGCAGAGTCACAATTGTGTACGACATCCGAGATCTTCTTTATCAAGTTCCCTATTTTGATAATGCGCCGAATTTCAATGTTGATGCTGCGCTCAATCAAGGCGGCGGTCAAGGCGGCGGCGGCGGCGGTGGCCAAGGTGGCGGTGGCGGTGGCGGCTTTGGCGGCGGCGGCGGTGGCGGTGGTGGCGGCGGTGGTGGCGGTGGCGGCGGTGGACTCTTTGGTTCAGGCGGAGATGCTGGAATCGAAGACGAACGTGACCAAACGCTTCAACGCCTGAAGGAGCTCATCAAGACTATAGTTCCTGAAGCTACATGGCGTTTGGGGGGGGAGGGGCCAATGTCGGAAAGTATTTTAGACGATTTTATGGGCAATCTGATTGTCACTGCGACTCGAAAGACACATCGCGACATCATGAATCTCTTGTCGCAACTTCGAGCGGTTCGCGCAATTCAAATCAATATTGAATCTCGCCTCATCGCAGTTGAAG
>JBEELA010000255.1:0-7010 GCA_041168365.1 Planctomycetota bacterium | reverse complement strand
GAAGTGGTTCACGTTCTTGTCGCATGAGAAAATCGAGGCGATTTCGCTGGCGCACAAGAGCGATCCTGCTGCAAGGCTTGCCCAGAAAACCACAGCAGATGAACTGACAACAATGGTGCATGGCGAAACCGAAACGCAAAGAGCTGGTCTGTGCGCAAAAGCCTTGTTTGGCGGGGATATTCGAGACCTTGATGAGCGATCAGCAATCGATGTGGCAGCGGATCTTCCAGGTCCCAGACTGACACGAGATGCGCTGGCCGAAAGTGGAAAACTTGTCGTGGACCTGCTTGTCGAATCTGGTCTTGCGTCGAGCAAGCGAGAAGCAAGAGAATTTCTTGAAACTGGAGCGGTTCAGGTCAATGGAGAGCGTGTGACATTGGAAAGTCGAGTCGCGGCGGATTCGCTTCTGCATGGATCGTTCGCCTTCATTCGGCGCGGGAAGCGAAATTGGGCTGTCGCAGAATTTGCAAAGTGATTTGTGGATAGCATCGCTTGAATGGCTGGGACCACTGGAACATATGAACTCGGACGTTTTTCTGGTGAGTGTGCGAAATCGCATGCTCCCATTCTTGCACAGCAAGAATTTATTGCAGCTCTTGTCGATGCACTCGACGAAGAGGCTCGTCCAATTCTGAAGCGTTTGGATTTCGCCGCAGCTGTTTGGGATGACGGTACGCGGCCCGATGGCTTAGTTTGTTTCTGGAGATCAGTCGCGCCTGAACCTGGAGAGAAGCGCCAGATGTTCGTCGATGACGAGACATTGCTCGAGATGGTGCAGCGCATGGAAGAAGAGACTGATTCGCGGCGTCGCGCCTTCCGATGGATTCTTGCTCTTGTCCTGCTGCGAAGGAAAATGCTGAAGTTGGATGGCATTGTGCATGAGGGGGAAACTGAATATTGGGCATTTCGACCTCGCGGTTCGGATCCGACATCGACGCCGATTCGCATTCCAAATCCCGGCATTCGCGAAGAAGAAATGCGCGAACTCGCCGATCAATTGGGCGACATTATTCGCGCGGACGCATGATCCGTTCGCTTTTGTTTTCGCAGTTTCTCTGGGTGATCGGTTGCTTGCTTTGCGCATTGGGATGTCATCCGCAGACTGTTCTTGTTCCCCGACCAGACGGCATTGCTCCTACTGCGGCGGATTTTGTTGTTGCACAACAGCGACGACTTCTTGCAGTGCCTTCGCTCGCGCTGAGAGGTCATGCAGAATTGCAGTGGATCGATACAACTGGCCGTCATTTTGATGATGGTGATTTTGATCTGATCCTTCGACCTCCAACAGAATTGAGCCTGCGTGTCAGCAAATTGGGCGAAAAGTTTTTATGGGTCGGCGGTGGCGGTGGTCAATCTTGGATTGTCTTGCCACGCGAAAATCCTTCGCGTGCAATTCTTCGCGATTGGCCGAGTTTGCCCCGAGGCGCCGATGCGCAAAGAAGATTGGATCTTGATGGGATTGGTGGCCTTGGTGAACTGATGAACCCATCACGACTCATTGAAGCGCTCGGACTTGAACCGGCAAATGCAAGCGAAATCACCGACGTTTCGTGGAGTGAAGTTCGAGCAGCATGGGCTTTTACCCTGCCGAATCGTCGTCTCTATGCACGTGGAGAAAGCCTTCTTCCAGTCGGATGTGATTGGATCGACGCATCTTCCAGAGTGATTGCAACATGCTCACTTGATGGATTTGAGTGGGTGCGTGGCGATCGTCCAGTTGGATCGCCAGTCAGTTCTGTTCAGTCTTTGGTGGCAACGCGATTGCAATTTTTGGTTTGGTCTGGCGGCCGCTGCGAACACGATGGCTCCGCGGATGGCGAACTTTCGCTTTCTGCAGAAGTTCCAAATTTCGGCGTGGGTAAGATAAAGACTCAACTCTTCAATTGGGACGATGTGAAAGCAGCGTTGCGACCCGAAGTAATCGAAGGACCTTCACCATGAACGTGCATCTCTGTTTCAACATCATTTGCACTCTCTGTTGCTCGGCTTCCTTTGCGGAAGATTCTGCGCCCACATTAGTGGTTGCAAGTTCTGGTTCGCATCTTTGGATAGCAGTTCCGACGGATTCTGGATGTCGCATCGTTCACCACGCATTGGAAATGGACGGGCCATTTTTGCGTGATGTCGCAACGCTTCCAACACTTCCTATCGCACTCGCAGCGCGCGACAATCAGTTGGCGATCATTATGCCTGCGTCAGGGATACCGTTGACGAGTTCGGTCTATTCGCTGACAACAAATCGCAACCCCGCAACTGGGGCTTTTTATTACCAACCGTACGGACGATTTGATGTGCTTCCAAGCATTGAATCTGCAGCGAAGATCACAAATGCTGTGCTTGGAATGAATACAGTTATTGCTTTCATTCCTGGAGAAAAGCCAGAATTGATTCGCGCAGGATCGATGTCTTGGTCGAATGTTCCACTTCCTCAAGGTGACAAGCTGCAATCGAATCTCGTGCCTTGGACTGGTCTGGCGGGATCGATGGAGTGGGCAATTCTTGGCGTTGAAGGAGATGATCTTGTTACATGGACTACGTCGACGGATCTCGCGACAGATTGGTCTCAAACACGCTGGCCTGCTGCAGGAGTTGGTTTTGAAATGGTGATTGGCGGCAGTAATCGCCCGGCAATTTTGTCTCGGGAAGCAAGCGGAACATTCGCAATTGTGTATCCGACGAGCAGTGGTCTGCGGACATTAGGCTCGATTTCTGTGCCCGCGCAGCCATGGTCAATCGTTGGACTTGGGAATACTTTTCAACTCGTCTCGGAAGATAAAGAGGGCGCTGTTCATCTCACATCGATTGATCCAATCAGCGGAGCGGCAAGCGAAGACAAAGTCTTGACTTCTCAACCAACCACAACTGGAGATTGGATTCATCTTCCATTCATTGGGGCAGTGACAATTGGAATGTTGCTGGCTGGATTTATTGTTCGTCCACCGCTCGAGCCTCCGCATCCAATGACAGGTGGATGGGTCGCGCTTCCGATGTTCCGCCGTGTGACTGCGCTTGCAGTTGACTTGATTCCAGGTGCGATCTTCGCACTCTGGATCACCGGCGCGCGAGTTGAAGAATTGATGTCGATGCCTTCATGGACTCCAGATTTAGCGCTTGCTGCACCCGCGTCAATTATGTTGGCATTCACGGGTGTTTGGTGTGGAATCTTCGAGGTTGTACTTCGCGCAACACCAGGGAAATTCATCTTTGGTGGTCGAGTTGTTCGTGCACCAGATGGCACGACAGATATGCGAGCCGGAGTTGGGCGGTCACTGTTGCGTGCGCTCTTGAAGACTGTTGTCCTCTTTGCGCCAGCGCTTGGGTTTCTAGCCTTCGTTCATCCACTGCAACAAGGTTTGCCTGAGACGCTATCGAAGACTGTCGTGGCAAGACGCCACTGAAGTTTTCGATTTTTCAATAACAAAGGATGTCGGATCAAGACTTCGTGATTTGCGGCGAATGCCATCCACCTGGAGGAAGCAGCCAATCGTTGCCGATTTCTGGTCCCCATGTCCCGCACGCATATTCGTGTGCAGGAACAACCGCATCAAGAACTGGATCCATTACGCGCCAACATTCATCGACGCTGTCTTCGCGTGCAAAGAGTGTTCCATCACCACGCAGTGCATCGCCAAGCAGGCGCTCATATGGTGTCATCTCGTCGGATTGCTGATCGATTGCGAGAAGTTCAAGTTGCTCGCCAATCATGCGCTCACCATCAACTTTGACTTCTGCATTCAGACCAATTTCAATTCTTGGTGTGATCTGAAATCGCATGAAATTACGGCTTGGAGGCAGGGGTTCGCTGAAGACAACCTGCGGCGGCCGATGGAATTCGACGCGAACTTCAGTAGCGCTCACCGGCATATTTTTGCCGGCACGAATATAAATTGGAACGCCTGACCAACGCCAGTTATCGATTTGCAAACGAACTGCTGCATATGTTTCTGTCGTTGACTTTGGAGATACGCCAGGTTCTTTCAAAAATCCGCTGAATTGACCTCGCACAATGTCCGTTGGGGTCAGTGTTCGAACGGATCTGAAGAGTTTGACTTGTTCGTCGCGCGTTCGTTCCGTGTCTTCCCAGTTTGGAGCTTCCATACACAGGAAGCCGACGACTTGCATCAAGTGATTTTGGATAACATCGCGCAATGCGCCGGTGGCGTCATAAAAACTGCCACGTCCTTCGACGCCGAATGATTCAGCCATCGTGATTTGGATTTGACGAATATGGTGACGATTCCAAATTGGTTCCAAAAACGCATTTGCAAATCGGAAATACAAGATGTTCTGAACAGCTTCTTTGCCGAGATAATGATCGATTCTGAAGATCGAAGTTTCATCGAATACTGCATGCAAAAGGGCATTGAGTGCGGTTGCAGTTTTTCGATTATGCCCGAATGGCTTTTCGACAACGACTCGTGCACCTTTTGCGCAACCGGAAGTTCCGAGATGGGAAGACACAGGACCAAACAACGAAGGTGGAATCGCGAGATAATGCAGAGGAGCCTGTGCATTGCCTAGTTCCTTGCGGACATTGGCAAATGTTGTGGGGTCGGCGTAATCCCCGTCGACATATCGCAGCAGATCGCACATTTTCTTGAAAGCATCTTCGTCGACGCCGCCACCGAATTTCTCGATGCCATCACGCGCACGCACCTTCAATTGCTCGAGCGTCATTCCGCTTTTTGCTACGCCGACGATCGGGACATTCAGCACGCCTCGACGAACAAGAGATTGCAGGGCAGCAAAGGTTTTCTTGTGGGCAAGATCACCAGTAGCGCCGAAAAATACCATCGCATCTGCAGGAATATGATTCGCCATATCAGGATCCTTTTTTGTCGGCAGGTTTTTCCAAGTGTCCACCGAAGCCCATGCGCATTGCTGAGCAAACCTTGTTTGCGAAGTCGGATTGCCCGCGGCTTTCGAATCGATCCATCAATGCTGCGCTGAGAACATGAACAGGAACGCCTTCTTCAATTGCAGCAAGAATCGTCCAGCGGCCTTCGCCAGAATCAGAGACTCGCCCTGCGAATGTGGTGAGATCCTTATCGCTGGCAAATGCCTGCGCAGTCAGATCCAAGAGCCATGATGCGATCACGCTGCCTCGACGCCAGACTTCGGTCACTTCTGGAAGGTCGAATTGGTACATGAAATCACTTGGATCTCGCAGGGGAGTTGTTTCTGCGTCGATTTCGCGCGTGTGCATTCCTGCATCTGCGTGACGCAGGATATTCAAGCCCTCGGCATAGGCAGCCATCATTCCATATTCAATTCCGTTGTGAACCATCTTGACGAAATGTCCTGCTCCAGAAGGTCCGCAATGCAGATAGCCCTGTTCGGCAGTTCCCTTCGACTTGCGCCCAGGAGTTGGAGGTGCGCTTGCTTTGCCTGGCGCAAGTGCGCTGAAGATTGGATCCAAGCGAGTGACGACTTTCACGTCGCCACCGATCATCTGTGAATAGCCGCGTTCGAGTCCCCAAACTCCGCCTGAGGTTCCACAGTCGACATAGTGCATTTTCTTTTCAGCAAGAATCTTTGAGCGACGAATATCATCCTTGTAATAGGAATTTCCGCCGTCAATGATGGCATCGTCTTCTGAAAGCAGGGGGAGAAGTTCGTTGATGGACTGATCAACATAAGCCGCTGGAATCATCAGCCAAACGTGGCGAGGTCCAGTGAGTTTCTTCGTCAAATCAGCAAGACTTGTTGCACCAACTGCACCAGCTTTAACAAGTTCTGCAATCGCTTCAGCGCTGCGATCAAAGACCACCACTTGATGTCCAGCTTTCAAGAGACGCAGAGTCATATTCGCGCCCATACGTCCGAGTCCAATCATTCCTAATTGCATTTTGATCGCTCCTGTTTGATCGTGTTGAAGTGTCGATATGAAGAATGACAAGAGTAGCGATAATTTGAGGAGGTGTTTTTCCAAGCTTTGCTATGATGGACTGCTCGACAGAATATTTCTGACACAAAGTTTTATGGAGTTTTGATTGGCACGAAAGGAACGAAAAAAAATAGGTGAACTGCTGGTTGAAGCTGGCGTTGCGACGGTCGCAAAGGTCGAAGAGGCTGTTGCAACTGCAAAGAGTTCACGCAAGCGAACTGGTGAAGTCCTTGTCGAAATGAGCGCTTGTTCTGACGAGGATGTCGCGCGCGCACTTGGTCGTCAGTTCGGGATGGAGTTTGTGAATCTCGAGCGGCCCGAAGGATTGAATCGCGTCAACAAGAAATTGCTCAGCGAGGATCAGATCAAGAAGTTCCTCATTCTGCCTTTGGACGAAAAGGTCGGGAATACGATGAAGATTCTCATTCATGATCCGATGGATCTGGATGCTCTCACTGCCTTGCAGTTTCGATTGAATTGCCAATTCGAAAAATTCATTACCAGCCGCACTCAGTTGCGCGAATTTGTCGAGGGTGGAAAGTCTGCTTCGAGTTTGTTAAACAAAATGTCCGTCGTGACCGCTTCGATCACGCAAACGCATGACCGAACGAAAGACAGCAGTCAGGATCGTTCGAGTCAAGACAAATCGCAAGATGCTTCGGTCGATCGAGACAAGCTTCAGAAAATTGATGAAGGTGCGCTGAAGGTTGTAGATCGAATGATCATCAACGCAGTAACAAATCGAGCAAGTGATATTCACATCGAGCCGATGAAAACATCTGTTCGTCTGCGTTTTCGTATCGACGGTTCCTGCATTGACATCACTCCTCCCATCCCGAAGAAACTGCAAAGTTCGGTCATCGCACGCATTAAGTTGATGGCAGGTATCAACATCTCGGAACGACGAATTCCGCAAGACGGCCGCATCAAGTTTTCAGTCGAAGGTTCGCCGATTGATTTCCGCGTCAGTTCATGTCCGGCAATCTGGGGAGAGAGCATCGTCTTGCGAATTTTGCGCCCAGAATCCGCGCGAATTGGGCTTCTCAATCTTGGACTGCAGCAGGACACTCTGGACACTTTCAACAAAGTCATTCGTCGTCCGAACGGAATTTTTCTTGTGACT
>JBEELA010000254.1:0-3390 GCA_041168365.1 Planctomycetota bacterium | reverse complement strand
AGTTCACCGCATCGATCTTTCAGAAGCACTGCTTGGACTTTCGGTTGTTGGTGAAAGTGATCCATTGAAATTTCCGTGGATCGATTTGCCAGATTCGGCGGCTCTCGATCGCGCACTGCGGGTTCTTGTGGGATGCGGGGCAATGGATTCACAGGGACGACTGACTCCCGACGGCCGAGCGATGGCGCAGATCCCCGCGCATCCACGATTGGCGCGCGCACTATTGGAAGGAGCGCGCAGAGGATGTGTCCAGCGCGCAGGACTTTGGGCGGCGTTCTTGTCCGAACGCGATCCATTCGATCGAGAGAACTCGGAGTCGATGCGTCGACACCTCGAGACTGATGATCGACCAAGCGATGTGATCGCACGCGAACGAATGTTTCTTGCGTGGCGTGGTGGTAAAGCAAATCGAATGTCGATTGATTCAGATGCCGCACGCGAAGTAGGTCGTGCCGCGGACCATCTCTCTTCTGCCGCGCTTCGTGCTGCAGGAGATTTGGCGCAAGGATCGCGTTGCGCGCAGGCTGGTAATTCTTCCGACGAAGCGATCGCCGAGTCATTTATGCTGGGTTTTCCAGATCGAATTGCATGGCGCCTTGATCGACATCGACCACATGCTGCGATGGCTCAGCGACGCAAGGTCTCTATCGACAAGCGAAGTTTGCACGAGGGTACGGGTCCGCTGTTGGCTTTCGAGGTTCGCCAAAGTGGCGGCGGCGATACCACAGAGACCACGCTCTCGATGACGGTTGCACTCGAAAGATCCTGGCTTGAATCAACTCTCCCGCATCGCTTTTCCAATCGCGTCGAAGAGCGTTGGGAGGCGTCATCGCAATCTGTCGAAGAAATCGAAGAGCAACTCTTTGATGACACGGTTATCGAGCGAACAGTCCGTCCCTCCCGAAACTTGGCGGTTGCATCGGAGATCATTGCATTGCGCATGATGGAAGATGGGCTGCGACCCGATGAGTGGGAAGAACAAATCGTTCCATGGATTGCCCGAACGAGATGGGTCGCAGAAACATTTCCGCAGCGTGAATTGTTGACTTATTCAGACGAAGACTTGCGGATCTTGTTCGCAGAGATCGCAGTGGGCGCATCACGTTGGAGTCAAGTGCGTAGCCGCAGTTGTCTTGCGACAGTGCTCAGTGCATTGTCGTATGAAGATCAAACATTCGTTCAACAAATGGCTCCGGAGGATATTCGTCTACCGAGTGGTTACAAGATGAAATTGATTTACGAAAACGGACAGCCTCCGCGAGGCAGCGCTAAGATTCAAGATTTTTATGGTCTCGATCAAACACCAAGCGTTGCTGGTGGTCGCATTGCAGTTCGCTTAGAAATTCTTGGTCCCAATCGCCGCCCTCTACAAATAACCGCCGATCTTGCAGGATTTTGGCGTGTTTTGTATCCGGAGATTCGAAATGAACTTCGCCGTCGCTATCCAAGGCACGAATGGCGATAAATCAAAGCCCGTGCATGCGTAAATTTACTCCGGGCAAAAATTCCTACTCGATGTTGTCGATGCCCATTGCTGCATCGCCTTGCAGATGTCGTCTGGGATGAACACCCTGACGAATACCTTCTTCTTGTGAGACCGGCGGATCCGAAGCAAAGCGTGGAAGCTTTGGAGCCCATGCTCTTCGTCCTGCATAGACATCGTGCACGATGTCGACCGCTTCGCGCACATCATCTGTCACACGGAAAAGCTCGAAATCTTCAGCTGAAATCGTTCCATGTTCTTCAGCGAGAGTCGTGCGCATCCAGTCAAGTAACGGCTGCCAAAATTTCTTTCCAATCAGTACAACAGGGAAAGGCACAATCTTCAACGTTTGAATCAGCGTGAGCGATTCGAAGAGTTCGTCCATCGTTCCAAAGCCACCAGGGAAAATGATGAAGCCGCGCGCATGTTTCACGAACATCACCTTACGAACGAAGAAGTATCGAAAAGTTAATTCAATGCTTTGATATGGATTCGGCTTCTGTTCGAAGGGCAAAGAAATATTCAAACCGACCGAAACACCATTCGCTTCGAGCGCACCTTTGTTCGCAGCTTCCATAATTCCAGGTCCGCCACCAGTGATGACAGCAAATCCTCTTTCAACCAACATGCGTCCGCATTCGACTGCTTGGATGAACTCATGTTTCTCGGGACGAGTGCGGGCAGAGCCAAAAACAGCCACTGCAGGGCCTACTCGGACCATTGTGTCGGTGGCATCAACGAATTCACTCATGATCCGAAGGGTTCGCCAAGCCTCATGTTGTAACGATTCTTTGATGTGTTTGGATTCCATGTCGTAGAGGACTACACTCAAAGTCCTATGAATAGCAAGCCACTCGGTCGAAAAGGTTCTCGTTCTACAAATCCATCAAAGGTCGTTTCGACTCCTGCAAAGGTTGCCGCGAAGGCAACCAAGAGCGGTGGAGTTACACAAAGAGATCCCGTAGCAAAAGTTGTTGCAAAATCTGTGAACAAAGTTGATGCAAAAGCTGTGAACAAAGTTGTGACTAAGGCTCCAGCGATTGCGCCAACCAAAACTCCGACGAAGTCGCAGCCAATTGTGGTCGAGACTCCTGCGGTTCGTCCTGCAAAGATCGATATCAATGGATATCAGGCTGCTCTAAAGTGGCTTTCGGAACGTCCCGACATCGAACGCATGCGCGTCGTGAAGTACGACGATGGAACATTCCGATTGGATCGCATGCGTGCGTTACTTGCGGCGATGGGAAATCCTCATGAGCAGATCAAGGCGGTGCATGTTGCAGGAACTGTTGGAAAGGGTTCGACTTGCGCCATGATTGCGCACATGCTCGAGGAGTGCGACTATACGGTTGGGGTTTATACAAGTCCGCATTTCGTTGATATGCGCGAGCGTATTTCCATCAATAACCGAATGATCACCAAGCCTGCGATGGTTGAGATGGCGAAGAAAGTGCAAGCAGCAGCGGCGAAGGCAAAGGTCGAACCAACATTCTTCGAAGCGATGACTGCGATGGCATTCAAGCACTTCGCAGATGAAGCAGTCGATATTGCTGTGGTTGAAGTTGGGCTGGGCGGTCGATTGGATTCGACGAATGTGCTGACTCCACTTGTCACAGTGGTGACCACAATTGACTTCGATCACACGCGCATTCTTGGTGACACACTTCCTAAGATTGCTCGTGAAAAGGCGGGTATTTTCAAGCGCGGCGTTCCTGCAATCGTTTTCGATGCGCAGCCAGAAGTCAACAAAACATTTATCGAAGTTGCGGAAAAGGTTGGCGCAGAACTGAAGATTGTCAATAAAGATATTGAATTCTCGAGTCGATTCTGTACATCACCAGAACTCGGCCCACACACTCGAGTCTGTTATTACACCAAGCAATCTCGCATCGAGCATTTGCCAGTGC
>JBEELA010000253.1:0-2508 GCA_041168365.1 Planctomycetota bacterium | reverse complement strand
TCCATTCTTCGCAATGTTTGAAAAGGGAACTTCAATGATTCCACTTTTTGAACAACAGTCGAAACAACCAATCGACGCAAAGAGTGTGCAAAGCTCGATCGAGCACTTTACGAATCCGTGGTTTGTTGGATCGCTACTGCTTGGTCTGGCAGTCTCAGCAGTTTGCGGATTAGCAATCGCGTGGCATCCTCGTCGATCCGGCAAGGGAGATCCCGTCGAGGATTTGGAGCAGCGCAATACTTTGATCGTGCTTGCAATGGTTGGAGCGATTGTCTCGGAACTTGTTCGTGTCGAACCCACAATGGCATTGGTCATTTTCGGTATCGGTGGATTGATTCGTTTCAGAACGGTGCTCGATAATCCAAAGGTCACGGGGAAGGCGATCATGGTCGTGGTCGTTGGACTCGCCGCAGGTCTGGGCGAACTTGCGATGGCTGTCTTTTTTACAGTCTTCGCATGGCTGCTGATTTTTTGGTTGGACTCGAATGTTGGATTCCGCATTCGCTTGAAGCTTGGAAAAAGCGCAGATTCCAAGGGAACTCTCATCGCACTGATGGAGATGATTCGCACTGCGGGCGGTCGAACGTCATCAGCGGAAGAATATGAACACAAGCAACAGATCGTGGTCGTTGGGAAATTGCCATCGTCGGTTGATCCAGTCAAATTCAAAGCGGAATTGACCAAGAAACTTCCTCAAGGCGAGGATGCTGATATTGATCTAAAAACGGGATGATTCGCAAACTTCCTACTCTCAATTTTGAAAGCGTCTCGCGGGTTTTTTCTGGTGGCGTGTATGCGCTGAAAGAAGTTTCGTTTTCAATTCCTGCTGGAGGTCTGACTGCAGTCATCGGGCCAAGTGGTTGCGGCAAGACAACGCTCCTTCGCATTGCCGCGGGACTTGATCGCGCAACAACGGGATCGGTGAAATTGATCGATGCAGATGGTGGTGCGTATACGCGAGCAAGTGAAAATCTTTCGGTCTGCTTTCAAGACGCGCGATTGCTTCCGTGGAGAAATGTCACAGACAATGTCGCGCTTCCACTGGAATTGGCGGGAGTTTCGCGCAACGAACGAATCGCTCGTGCGAATCAAGTGATCGCAGCTGCGGGACTTTCTTCGGCGCAAGCGAGGCTGCCTGCGCAACTCTCGGGTGGAATGCGAATGCGAGTCGCACTCGCGCGGACGCTTGTTACCAGTCCCGATGTCTTGCTGTTGGACGAACCTTGCAGTGCCGTCGATGAATTCACGCGCATGCAATTGGACGAGGAGATATTCAGAGTTTGGCAAGTTTCTGGAGCAACCACGATGCTCATCACGCATTCGGTTTCTGAAGCAGTCTGGCTTGCAGATCAAATTATTGTGATGAATATGGGATCGATCCACGAAATTCGTAAGGTCGCATTGCCAAGGAGCGCTCGCAACCGAACAAGCGCTGCATTCTTGTTGGAAGTCGAGACCGTGATGAGATCGCTCGCATCCGCTGCAGGAGTGGTGGTCGAATGAAGCGAGTCATGAATTTGATTCGCATGATTGCCGCGCCTTTGATTGCTGTTGCATGCATTCTTGTCGCGTGGCAGATCGCAGTGATGATGAGTGGCGTCAGCGCATTTCTCGTGCCAAGTCCGTTGGCGATTGGGCAAACGATGTGGGCGAGCAGTGATCGATTGATCGGTGGTGCGATACAAACTGCGATGGCATCGACGATTGGTTTTGTCATTGCGGCTGTGATTGGAATCCTCGTTGGAAGCATGATCGCGGCGGTTCCATTTCTGCGCAGATCGCTTTATCCGCTGGCAACAATTCTGCAAATGGTTCCACTGGTCGCAGTTGCGCCACTCTTGGTGATTTGGCTTGGATTCGGCTTGCCAACAGCGATTGCAGCAGCAACAGTTGTCGCCGTCTTTCCTGTTCTGGCAGCAACAATTGATGGACAAGTTTCCGTCGATCCAGGACTGCGAGAATTTTTCTTATTGCACGGCGCTTCGGCTTGGACGCGTTGGCGAAAATTGGATTTGCCTGCGTCGATACCAGCCATTGTGACTGGACTGCGAATCGCAGCGGGACTCGCGGTGATCGGCGCAATCGTGGGCGAATTCGTCTCGGGTTATGGTGGGCCAAACGCTCCGCTGGGCATCGTGATTATGACGGCAATGCGCGAGGCTCGCACCGATCTTGTCTTTGCAGCGATCGCACTTTCTGCAGTTGTTGGATTTGCACTCTTTGGCGCAGTGAGCTGCCTAGGATGGCTACTTGTTTCTCGATGGCACGCATCAGGAGTGAATTCTTTGGAGCAATCAAAATGAATAAAGTAAAGCAGGCTTTTTTATTAGCGGTCGCTGCGGTTGGAGTGATGTTTGGTTGTGACCGTACTGAGCCCAATACAGCCGGGCCCAATCTAGCCAAGACAACAGTGCTCACGCCGATCACATTGCAATTGAATTGGGTTCCAGAACCAGAATTCGGTGGAATGTTCGCTGCGCTGCAAGATGGTTTATATGTCGCAGAAGG
>JBEELA010000252.1:0-2812 GCA_041168365.1 Planctomycetota bacterium | reverse complement strand
GAAATAGCATCTGCTTGATACTGATTGAATTGCATGCATTTGCCTTGTTTTGTAGATGTCCTAGAGATTTTACAGAACATATATTATCGGACCTTCGACGTTTCAAAGCAATCTCAAATGCAGAAATCCAATGACTCCAACTGATCCAATTTCTGCTGTGCCCAAGGCGCAATCGATGGCGCCGCTCTGCTCTGTCTTCAGGCGTTACCTCAAGTCTCAAGGCCTCAAGTACACCATCGAGCGTGCTGACGTCCTTGATGCAATCATCGCCCGCGATGGTCTCTTCGAAGCCGAAGAACTTCTTCTCGAGTTGCGCAAACGCGGCCAACGAGTTTCCAAGGCAACCACTTATCGAACGATCAATCTCTTGCAGAATGCCGGCATCATTGTGCAGGCGCTATTCGATTCAAAGCAATCCCATTACCAATTGATTTATGGCAAGGAACCCCGTGACCATATGGTGTGCATGAAGACTGGACGCTTAGTTGAATTTCAAAGCGCCGAGTTGACCGCGCTTCGAAATCGAATTTGCAAGGAATTGGGATGGTTGCCAGTTGGTCATCGGTTCCAGATTTATGCCGTCAGTCCCGAAGGTCAAGCCGGCAAGACACGGTGATCGACAATTGTTGCAGTGCGTGAATCATGCGACGAAGACATTGTTAAGTTGTCTTTAGATTTTGAATACGCAATTTGAATTTGAATTCGTTTTTGTGGAAGGGCGTCTACAATTTTCTGAGCCCACTCCACAACAATCACTCCAGATCGATCTGTCAGCAATTCATCCCATCCGATGGTTTCCAGTTCGTTTGAATCTTTCATTCTCCAGACGTCAATATGGATCAGTGGCAACCGACCACCTGAATACGTTTGCATCGTGACGTATGTCGGGCTTGCAACCGTGTGTGAATCGATGCCAAGTCCTCGCGCCAAACCACGAACAAAGCATGTCTTTCCTGCGCCGAGTTCTCCATCAAGCGCGATGAAGTCTCCCGCTTTCAATTCACGAGCAATTTTCTCGCCAAGCGCTTCGGTTGCAGCTTGGTCGGCGAGAGTAATCACTTGTTCAGTTGCAGGATGATTCAATGAAGCCATCCTAGATTTGTTGCGTCTTCGAGCGAATCTGCGATTTGAACAACAACTGATCTTTGATCCTCGGTTTGCCGCTGAATGATTGTTCCGATAGAAGTCCAGCCTGAAGGAACTTCAGCCTGCGCATCAATTGCAGCAAGCAGTTCGTGATCTTCGCCATCACTCAATGCGTGTCGCAAGAGATTCCCTCGGTTGCACGGAATATCGACCCCGCTCAGTCGCGCTTGCATTGCCACACCGGAATGTTTTGTCGATGCGTCGATGATTCGTGCGGTATCGAGACCAAGCCCATCACTGATATCGATCATCGCATGTAGATCTCCATTTAGTCTATCGGTGAGCTCGTGCGCTCGAGCAACTCGTGGCGTGAAGGTCAAGTGGTGACCAAGCCCATCATCTGCAAATGATCCGCCAAGCGGCCCGCTGACGATGAGCCGATCTCCAATTTGCGCTCCATGGCGCGTCACGACAATTCCATCCGCACGAGGCGATGCCAAAATCGTCACTGAAAGCGTGAGCGGCCCGGCAGGATCCTGATGCACAGATGTATCACCACCGATCAGCGGGCATCCAAACTCTGATGCGTACTTGCGCACAGATTCGAGCAGTTCGCGTGCGCCTTGTGCCCCAAGTGAATGTGGCAGTGTCACCGATGCAAGAGTCGCTACTGGAATGCCAGCCATCGCAGCAACATCGCTGACATTTCGTGCGACGGCTTTGCGAGCGACGAGATCAATCGGTGTATTCGCAGTGAAGTGACGACCAGCAACGACTTGATCAACAGCGACAAGCACTTGCGATGATGCCAATTGGACAAGCGCCATATCGTCGCCAGGCGGAATCAAGATGTTCTTTGGCAGTGCGCCATTCGCTGCCGCAGCAAGCGCAAGAATCTCCTTCTCGTTCACTCGATCATTTCGTGGATCATGTATTTGATCACTGTCAGTCATTTCACACCACGATTTTGAAGAAGTTCTTGAGCAAGCTTCGCATGTCGGGCAGAAGCCCCCTGTTCTTTGCGGATCACATCTCGTGCAGCCGATGCGATCTGTTCTCTTCGTTTGGGATCTGCGAGGAGTTCGGCGATTGTTGCACGAAGATTCTCTGCGGTTGTTTGCACAAGTCCCCCGCTCTTAACTAATGCATCCGCAGTTGATTGAAAATCGTCGACACGCGGTCCAACAATCACTACTTTGCCCAATCCTGCGGGCTCCATCATGTCAGAACCGTGCAGATTTCCAAATGTTCGGCCGAGGACCACCAGATCGGCCAGTGCATATGCCTTGCGAAGTTCGCCAATCGTGTCCAGCACAAATCGTCCTGATGCACTCCCTGCGTGCTTTTCACTTCGCCGGACACTTCCTGGCATCGCTCTGGAAGTTTGATCAAACCACTCAGGTTTTCTTGGTGCGCACAAGAGTTGAACGCCTTCTGGGCATGCATTCGAAATAAGTGTTTCTTCACCGAGCGCAGTCGATCCTGCAACGATCAGCGGCATTGATTGGTCAATACCCATCTCTTGCGCCAATTCATCTGCTCCATCGACATGATCTGCAATCTCAGCAGTATCCCACTTCATCGTTCCAGTGACTGCGATTCGATTGCGTGCAACGCCCATTGCCTCAAACCGATCTGCGTATGCCTGATCCTGAGCCGCAACGCGCGATAATCTTCGAAACATCGGTGAAAGAATCCACCGCACACGAAGTGACCGTGCAAAACT
>JBEELA010000251.1:0-4389 GCA_041168365.1 Planctomycetota bacterium | reverse complement strand
ATCTCACACCTAAACCGTAAAAAAGAGTGATCTCCTTGGCGCCACATATGTCCATCCGTATTCAAGGTGCGTTCTAGGTCTGAAATGTCAAAAGAATCATAAAATTAGGGGTCTAATTTTGTTATAGGACTTTCGCTGCTGCAACTGCGGCCTCAAACTACTTCGGCGAGTTCAGGCTTTCTTCAATCCGCTGGACAATCGTCCGCTCGTAAGCCAAATCGCGCCCAATAGGCGTCCATTTCGTGCTATCCCGCGTCGATTCGTCCTTTGCATCCGCAGGCTTGACATCAAGTTTATTCGTCCAGTTCGACGCCAAACTTCCCGAATATGTCGACGGCTTGGTTCCTTCGGTGAACGACCTCTCTATATACACCCACACATCCATGTCGATTGGTCCGGTGCATGTTTGCACATCGAATCGGTCTTGCGCTCGAGTGCTTCCCGGAATCGCGGGACCATGCAGAACAGGATCTGCCTGAACTGCATCGAGATGCGCACCAACAGGAACGAACTCAAATCGAATCCGTCTTCGACGACTTGCAATTGTATTTGCAGTCGCCTGTTCAAATCCATCATTATCAAATCGCCACGGTTCGAGAGCACCACCTGCATGGCGCGACTCGGTCTCGATGATTCCATTTGATCGGTCAACGACCACGACCTTGTATCCCATTTCGCGAGCTGTTTGAGCTGCGGCGTCGAATGCATCGCGGTATTGCGCAGGAGTGATCGTCAATTGGTCGGGGCCTTCGTTGGACAGCGCGCCCATACAGCCGCTCATCGCAAGCACGATCGGTATCGTGATCGTCAACAATGAAATGTGGGCGTTATGCCGCATGAAACAAAAGTCTACCGTGATCCTGCGTTGGCAAGATCGATGCGCGGATCGATCCACGCATACAACACGTCGACCACAAGATTGAGAACAATCAATAAGACTGCATAGACCAACACAACTCCCATCACAAGCGTGATGTCTTTGCCCAAGACCGCATCGACGAAATGGCGGCCGAGCCCTGGGACTGCGAAAACTTTTTCAACGACAAATGAACCCGTCATCGCAACAGCTGTGGCGGGACCAAGAAACGAAAGCACTGGAAGAAATGCATTCTTCAGCGCGTGACGCCAAGCGGCTTGTCGGCGAGAAAGTCCTTTCGCACGAGCCGTGCGCAAGTGATCTGTGGTCATCTGTTCGACAAGACCAAATCGAAGTAGTCGCGCGATGTATGCCGCGAATGGCAGCGAGAGAGTCAGCATGGGCAAGAATGCGTGCGCGGGAGTTCCCCATCCTGCAATTGGAAAAATCCGAAACTTTGCAGCGAACAACACAATCAAAAATGATCCAGTCACAAATGATGGCACACTGATTCCGATGAGAGCGATCAATTGCGTTCCTGCATCAAGCCACGATCCTGGTCTCAATCCACCAACGAGTCCAGCGATAGTCCCGATGATTAATGCAATTGCAATTGCCCCTAAGCCAATCGTTGCAGAAATTGGAAATCCAGCGCCGATGATTTCATTCACGGTCCAATCTGGATTGCGCATGCTTGGGCCGAGATCAAATGGAGCATCGTTCCATCCCATCACCCAACCAATGCCTGTGACGCGCGCCACATAACCGCCGAAAAATGTGACGGGGCTATCAAGTTGATATTGCCGATTCATGGCGTCGACAATTTCTTGCGGAGGTTGTCGACCTTCCTGCAACATGGGATTTCCAGGGATCAGCCAAACCAAAGAGAATGTCAGGGCCACGACCACGAAAAGAACGAGTGGCAATTGCAACAATCTGCGAGTGATAAAACTCATCATGGCGATGGACTCGCACTCTGCTCATCTACGCGGTGAAGGCGCGACAATCTTTGATCGAGTCGTGGACTGCGACTGATTCCGCGCATCTTGGCGGGGTCATACATATAGAGCGTTACATATTGACACAGCGGAAGCATTGGCAATTCTTCCTCGACTAACAACCGCTCTGCCTCGCTCAGAATTTCCAGTCTTTTCCCAGCATCGAGTTCGGCGGCAGCTTGCTCGAGAAGCGCATCAAAGCGCGCGTTGGAAAATGCACGATCATTATTTCCATTGCCAGTCTTCGACAAATCCAAGAATGTCGTAGGGTCTGCATAATCTCCATACCAACCACCGCGTGCGATCATAAAATTGCCGCGCCGAAGATCTTCCTTCGCAAATTTTCCATCTTTTCCACGTAGTTCGCACTGCACGCCGAGCGCATCGCGCCACATGGCAGCGAGTGCAATTGCGATATTTTTCACGCGCGGATTTCCAGTCATATACAGCATGTCAACAATTGGAAATGCTTCACCTGCTGCGTTTTCGACGATGCCATCTCCCGTGCGGTCAATCCAACCAGCCGACGCCAATTCTTCGCGGGCGCGTGAAACATCGAATGGCAATCCTGTTGGCGAAACATATCCATCGATCGATCCTCGCGGGACAATGGTCGTTGCCACGGACTCGTTCAAGCGTGTCACTGAAGTGGTCAGCCGAACTTTATCGACTGCGAGCGCAAAGGCTCGCCGAACGCTGGCATTCGCAAACGGATTCGGCTGTCCATTCGAAAGCAGGGGACGACAATTGAAACTCCAAAAGTCGGTACCGAATGCGCTCAATACATGCACATCTCGCCGTTCGCCCATCGCCGGATCTGGCGCAGGCAATGCGGCAAGCGCCTCATCTACGCTTGCACCTCCAGCAATTCGCAATTCATATTCTTCTCGGTGGCGATCCAGCCATTTGCGCGCAGACTCTGCGAGATCTGCACGAAACTCTGCAGTCAAATCACTGATCCAATCAATACTTCCGGATTCATAAGCCAACACCGCGGTGTTCGCATCCTCGATGGGAATGACCTCGACACTTTTTGCAAGTGGCATATTCGGCCCAACATACATTTCGTTGGGTTCCAATCGCATTGAGCGTTTGTATTTCCAATCAACCAGTTTCATCGGGCCATTCGTGATCAACACGCCGGGTTTCGTCCAGCCTGGATCAGATTTCAGAAATCCACTGATTGGATCAATCTTCGTAAACCGATCGAGCGACGCTTGATTGATCGGCGCAAGAGTTTGAAATGCGCAGAGATCAAGCCAATACGGAACGGGACTTTGCAGTTCAACGACAAGGGTGTGCGGGTCGGGAGTTCGTATTCCAACCATCTGATCGAAAGCTGCCAGCGTGGACTCCCAAAGCATTTTCGCACTCTCGGCATCATGATTCTTTCCCGCGGCATACTGCGCCAAAGCATTTGTTCGCCACGCGAAAAATTCGGGTGCGCCGCGGATTGGAAAAAGCAGTTCGGAATAATCGGCAGCGGTATCGGGCAGCAGCAACCGCCTCCACGCATTTCGAAAATCCATACTGGTCACTGGATCACCGTTGGTCCAGCGCGCATCGGGACGCAGATGAAATGTCCATGTCTTTGCATCGGGTGAAGTTTCCCAGCTTGTCGCAACTGCTGGAGTCGGAAAGCCAGTGTGAGAATCACGAGAGCAAAGTCCGTCGAAGAGCGATCGCGAGATGCGCAAATCCTGCATGTAACTCATCCGCTGAGGATCGAGAGTGAAAACATCACTGCTTGCGAATTTGATTTCCGCTGGAAGACGAGATGGATCGAAGGTCAGCATCGCGCGAGCCAGCACGATGATCGCGATGATCAAGAAAAAGGCGACGATCCAGCGCATCTCAGGAGAGAGTACGCCTTCAAGAAATGGACGCGGGATTATTTCTTTGCTGGGGGAGAGGGAGGGGTTGCGGGCTTGCCGGTCGCGCCGCCTGAAGGACTACTTTTGCCACCCAAAAAAGTCTTTTGAATAGTGTCGACTGTTTTATTGACTTGTGCATACGCCTGGATGAGCGAGTCTGGTTCGCTCGGTACGGGCAAACTCTTGATTTCTTTCAGCGTTGGCTCGAGTGCTTTCATAACTGATGCAACATCAGCTTGAGATGCCAATGGGACTTGATCCCGCATATAGATAGCAAGGCTTCGATTGACTGCTCGAATCATTTCAGGCTTGGCGGTTCCTTTGCGGATTTGAAGAACGATCGATCCGAGGGTGGTGACAAATGCCGTTCGAGCAAACGCCTGGCTTGCCTTTGGAACTTTCGGCGATGTCGAAAATGTGCAAAGCGCCTGAATGTCATAGGCGGCAATCATCCAATCCGCTTCCTTAGCGGCACTCGAAGAGATGGTTTTCAATACGCCGTCCGCTTGGCCGCTCGTCAAATCAATTGGTGTTCGCAGGGTTGCCAGTCCGCCAGCGGCAACGAGTCGTAAAGAAGCGTTCGGTTGGTTCTTTATGACAGTTTGATCTGCGAGCAATACGATCGAATCTGGGCACTGCAGTGACTTCACAACTTCAAGGG
>JBEELA010000250.1:0-2966 GCA_041168365.1 Planctomycetota bacterium | reverse complement strand
CAGGGATGAGATCGACCAACCCAAACTCTCCAAGTTGCCAGTGCTTTTTCTGTTCTGAAGCGCACGACCAATAGACTTTGTTGCAGAATGGGCGCAGAAGATCTGCGACTTCTTGCCACTGAGGGCGATTCGAATAAGTCAATTGCGCTTTGTCAGAGCCCATACGCGAACTTTGCCCGCCAGTCAGAATCAACCCGCAAATTTCAGCGATCACTCGGAACTTTCTCCAAAGAAACAATGATCGATTTCGAAGTTGGAGTGTGACTTGTCTTGGCAATACTGTCGATCGGCACAAGAACATTTGCTTCTGGGAAATACGTAGCGAGACATCCGTGTGGAATTTCGTACGCAACGATTCGAAAGTTTTTCGCGCGGCGCTGTTTTCCCAAATGGTGGCTGACAATATCTACTGCATCCCCTTCAGATAATTTTTGTGCAGCCATATCGTCCGCATTCATCAGAACCACACGTCGACCATTATGAATGCCGCGATAACGATCCTCCAAACCATAGATGGTGGTGTTGTATTGATCGTGCGAGCGAATGGTGGTCATGACGAATTGACCAGCCTCAACATTCAAATGAGGAATTGGGTGCGCGGTGAAGAGCGCCTTCTTGGTCGCCGTGCGAAATTCTCGCAGATCCCTCACAGCGTTGGGCAATATAAAACCATTTGGCTGTCGAATGCGTGAATTGAGATTTTCAAATCCAGGAATGACTGCGGCAATTCGCTCACGGATCGAGTCATAGTTGCGAACGAATTCACTCCAATCAATCCCATGCGTTGCGCCGAGGGTTGCTTGAGCGAGAGCAGCAACGATGGCTGGCTCACTCATCAATTCTGACGATGCTGGATCTAAACGCCCTTGGGAAGAATGCACCGCACCCATCGAATCTTCAACACACACAAATTGCTCGCCATTTGCCTGCAAATCAAGCTCTGTGCGACCAAGACATGGCAAGATCAAGGCTTCATCACCAGTGATCAAATGAGAACGATTCAACTTGGTGGAAACTTGCACGGTCATCTCGCAGCGATTCAAACCGTGAGCCGTATATGCCGTATCAGGCGCTGCAGAAAGAAAATTTCCCCCCAAAGCGAAAAAGATTTTGACCTTGCCCGCATGCATCGCTTCGATCGCTTGGACTGTGCTGTACCCATGAGCATGTGGCGGAGTGAAACGAAACTCTGTACCAAGTCGATGCAGAAAATCGTGTGAAGGTCTCTCCCAAATTCCCATTGTGCGATCGCCTTGCACATTGCTATGGCCACGCACTGGACATGCACCTGCGCCAGGCCGACCGAAATGCCCGCCCAAGAGAAGCAGATTGATGATCTCCTGAATATTGGACACCGCATTTTGATGTTGCGTCAAGCCCATCGCCCAGCAACAAATCATCGCTTTGCTACCAGCGATGATTTGCGCGACTTCGCGAATGTCATGCTCTGAAATTCCAGAGCCTTCGACGATTTCATTCCATTGAATATCCTGCAGATTCGCACGAAGCACATCAAAGCCTTCTGTGAATTGCGCGATGAAATCCGCATCGATACGCGGGGTCGGCTCTTCCAATATTGCTTTCTGAATCCCCTTGAGTAACGCAACATCTCCATTGATTTTTACTGGCAGATGATGCGTTGCCAATTTCGTTCCAGAGCCTAAAAGCCCTCTGATTTCTTGCGGATGCCCAAAGCGCTTCAATCCAGTCTCCGCAAGGGGATTGATGCTGATGATCTTGCAGCCACGGCGAGCAGCATCCTGCAATGTGCGCAGCATTCGCGGATGATTTGTGCCTGGGTTTTGACCGATTACTAAGATGCAATCTGCAAAATCAAAGTCCTTCAAGGAGACAGTGCCCTTTGCAGTGCCGATGGTGTGAGTCATCGCAACCCCGCTCGACTCGTGACACATATTGGAACAATCAGGAAGGTTGTTCGTTCCAAAGAGACGAACGAATAGTTGGTACAAGAAGGCCGCTTCGTTGCTTGTTCGTCCAGAGGTATAAAAGACTGCGTCATTGGGCGAGGCAAGAGACTTCAACTTATTACCAATTTTTGAAAATGCTGCTTCCCATGAAATAGGCTGGTAATGAGTCTGACCTTTGGGCAAATACATCGGTTGGGTCAATCGGCCTTGCTGGCTGAGCCAATGGTCGGACTCCCTCGAAAGTTCATTGATGGAACGAGCAGCAAAAAATTCTGCAGTCACTCGTTTGAGCGTGCCTTCTTCTGCAATGGCCTTGGCTCCGTTCTCACAGAACTCAGCAATCGACCTGTGGTTTTCAGGATCTGGCCAAGCACAACCCGGACAATCAAATCCCGTCTTTTGATTGACATCAAGAAGCGCAGAAACCGCACGGGCAATACCCATTTGCTTGACTGAAGTCGTCAATCCGACTTTCACTGCAGCAGCTCCCCCCGCCGATTCTGCGGGTTTACCAATCCGAAGATTTGCATCGAGCACTTCGGGACTCAAATATTCTGGATTGCGTTCTTCAGTCATTGCGAGCAAACTTTCTGTTTGAAGACGCAGCCACGATCTCTGGCGAATTCAATCGCCAATCTCCATGATAAATATTGAATCTGCCATCGCGCACAAATCCAACAAGGGTGATATTGAATCGCTTTGCAAGTTCGACTGCAAGGCTTGATGGCGCCCCAACCGCAACAATCATTGGGATGCCTGCAACGAGTGCCTTTTGAACAAGTTCGAAGCTCGCTCGACCACTCAAGAAGAGAAGGCAATTCGATAGCGGAGTTTTTCCTGAAATAAATTGAGCGCCAAGGAGTTTGTCGACAGCATTATGCCTGCCAACATCTTCACGAACCTCGAGCAATTCCCCTTCTGCTGTAAAAAGTGCCGCACCATGAAGTCCACCTGTTTGGTCAAAGACTGATTGGTACGCTCGAACTTTTCCTTGCAGCGCAGAAATTTCAATCGCTGCGATTTGGAACCCTTCGCGGG
>JBEELA010000249.1:0-4878 GCA_041168365.1 Planctomycetota bacterium | reverse complement strand
GGAATAATCAGTTCGGTTGTTGATCCAAACTTGATCATTCCAAAGCGTTGCCCGCGATTGAAAGAATCTCCCTCGGAAATCGGGCAGACGATTCGTCTTGCAATTGCGCCAGAGATTTGTTTGACCCCGATGCGATCTCCGGCAGTGTTCTTGATGATGATCAAATTGCTTTCGTTGACTTTCGCACTTTGCTCTGATCGAGCATCGAGGTATTGCCCAGGAGTGTGCTTCATTGAAACAACTGTCGATGCGCAAGGCATTCGATTGATATGAACATCGAGAACGCTGAGAAAAATTCGCACGATGGTCGCGGGTCCGTTGGTCGCAGGATGATCTTCGACTGTCAGAACAGCAGAAACAACACCATCTGCAGGGCTGACAAGATCTGCGGGATCATTGGTCGCAGGTTTGCGAAAGAGAGGGTCTCGAAAAAACGCGGCGGCGGCGAACCAAAGAATTCCAACGATGATCATCACCCACCAAATAGGACCAGTAAGAATAATGATTGCACACGCAGCAGCGGTTGCTAATCCCCATTCTCGAAGACCGTAAGAAGTAAGAATCACTCGATTGACTTGCCCACGAAGAATCCGATGCCGCCGGCAACCAGAGTGGCAATCGCCAGACCTCCGCACCACATCATCAGATCTTGGGTGATCATTCCTGCGAGTGCTGATCCACCGCCCATGCGTGTTCCCATCACGACCAGCGTTGCCAAGATGATGGCGACGAGCGTTCCGACCATCAGCCCTAATCCCATTCCACTCATTGCGCTGTCGACGCGTTCGGTTTGCATCATGACCATTCCGCCGCCCGTGGAAGAAGCAGCCATTGGAACAGATGAATTTTCTTGGTCAAAGCCATCCATCTCGGTAGGTTCTGCGAAAAGTCCGCTTCCGCCACCAAGTGATGCGCCAGTTCCAAATGTATCGTCCCCGCCATCGTCAAGAAGTGCGGCTCCAACGGAAGATTGGTCAGAGTCGGTGGAATCATCAAGCATTCCACTGCCAGATCCAACCGTTTCAAGCGAGAGGCTGCCAGAGCCTGTCATCGAATCAACATCAAGAAAATCCTCGTCAATTTGTTTGGAATTTGGTTTTCGCTTTGGCGGTGGAGCCATAGATCCGCTGGCATCAGAGGCGGCCATTGCTGCGGCGGAGTCGCCCCGACTGTCACCAAGAATGTCTATTCCCCCGGCAGATGGCTTGTTTGGCTTGGAAACTTCCATGCCTAAATCCAAATCTAAATCCAAGCCCAAATCTAAATCCAAGTCCAAATCGTCTGAACTTTTCGCTTTTACTGCTGGCGCGATTGCACTTGCATCTGCAGAATCAAGCAGGCCCAGAGGCTCATCATTGTTCTGTTGCGTAGTCGGGGTTTTTGAAACTGCTGGGACAACAGGGATCCCAGGCATGTCCTTAGCGGAATCTGAAAGATCCAAATCATCCAAGCCAAGGTCAAGACCCATTGACGGGCTCGCAGCAGCAGTTGGCGCAGTTGGCGTAGTTGGGGCAGCAGGCGCAAAATCATCATCAAACTTGAGGTCATCGATGATCGCGCTTCCCGAAGCATCGTTGAGCGAAAGCTCTGGTGGCGCAGGTGCTTTCGGATCACCCAAATCGAAATCGTCATCCAAAGGGAGTTCTAGATCGATGGCGTCATCATCAACGAGCTGGTCAATCACTGCTCGTTTGAAGTGGACTTGGTCGTGCATCTTGAATTCTTCTAATTGTCCAGATTCGACCATCGCTTGGAGATCGGCTTCGGACTTACCAAGCCGCGTTGCGGCTTCATCGATGGTGTAAAAAAGCTTTGCCATGGCAGGAGGGGTAAGAATACCTACGCTATGGCTCTTATGGAGGTTGCGCAAGGAAATCGTCGGCGAGGCAAGTCGCGGGGGTCGCTTGCTCAAAGTGTTGAAAAGTGGTTCAAGGTTGCTGGTCGGGACTTGCCTTGGAGAAGAAATCGGACGCCATACGGGACGCTGGTAAGCGAGGCGATGCTTCAGCAGACTCAGGTTGCTCGGGTTTCCCCTGCTTGGGAGGCTTTTTTGCGAAAGTTTCCATCGGTTGGTGCGCTGGCGCGGGCGCAGCAAGATCGGGTGTTGGCGGCTTGGCAGGGGCTTGGTTATGACCGCCGAGCAAGGAATTTGCAGGCGGCGGCCAAGGTGATCGTTGGGGAATATCACGGGAAAATTCCTTGCGACCGTCTGTCGCTGGAAAAATTGCCCGGAATTGGACCTTATTGCGCCGGCGCTATCGCTTCGATCGCCTTCGGGCAGCGGGAAGCAATCGTCGATGGAAATGTCGCGCGAGTGATGATGCGAATTCACGGACGAAATGTTGATGGCGATTCGCGCGCAGGCAAAGCGTGGCTTTGGAATCGCGCGCGTGATTATGTTGATGAGTCGCGTGATCCTGCGTTGGCCAACGAAGGACTGATGGAACTCGGAGCAATGGTTTGCACCCCGAACTCTCCCAAGTGTGGCGAGTGTCCAGTGCACAAAGTGTGCGGTGCGTATGCGTCAAATGCGCAAGACAAAATTCCACGCCCTCGTCGGCGTGCCGCGCGAAGTGTGCTGCATATTGATGCGATCTTGGCGATCGTGAATGGTCGCTATGCACTGATGCGAAGACCAAAGATTGGTTTATGGTCCGGCTTGATGTTCCCTCCGACCATTGAATCTCCGCGTGCGATTTCGCGAGCAGTGTTGGCGCAGAGAATCGGCGTCGGCGCGAAAGCTTTGTCCGCATGCGGAGCGTTTACATTTTTGACCACGCATCGATCCGCGCGATTTCGTGTGTGGAGTGTTGATGATGCGAGCGCGCGAGAATTGAAGAATGCGCAGGAGAATGCCCAAGAGAATGCCCAAGTAAATGCGTGGACGTGGCACACGCAGAGCGCGGTGGAAAAGCTTTCAATAACGAGCGCAATGAGCAAGATTTTCGCACTGGCAGAAGCGCAAGGCAACGCAAATGCGAAAGCGAGATCGAGAAAAAATGGCGGGAAGAGAGTAGTCTCACTGCGGTTATGAATCGAAAGTCGACATCTTCACTGCTCTTGGCGATGCTTTGCGTCCTGATCAGCGGATGCCAACCCAAAGAAAATCCTGTCCTTTCGAATGAGCAATTTCCTGGAGAGAAGTATCCATCCAATATGTTGCTGAGTGAGAGTCAGAGTGGCGATGTCGTTGCGATTCTTCATGCGACTGCGCAGGGTGCGATCACAGACCCGCTCACTTCTGCTGCGCATGGCGTTCGTTGGTCGGATGTTTCAGCGGCGGCGAATGAGGCAATCTCATTGGCAGAGATGGGTGTCGCGAGCTCGAAACTCGATGGCGAAACATGGACATTCGATATTGATACGCAGGGTGGCGAGCCCGCAAAGTTGACTGTTGTTCGTCGGCAGCCACCTGATATGTATTACGCGACCGCAACTGTGGGCTCATTCGGTGAGCGATACATAGAAGCCGAACGGATCGTGCGCGAGTTTCGATTGGCGATGCGCCGTTACGGTGCGCTCAAGCGACCTTCATAGATTTACAAACAAGCACGCCCACTTGTGATTTGTCACGCGGTTGGATACTTGCGCCCACCTTGCACGCGTTCGTACGCGCGCGCAACTTTCAAGAGCATTGGTTCTGCGAATGCTTGGGCTTGCAATTGAATGCCAACGGGCAGCGGCATTTGGGAAGTCTCGTCGAATCCTGCAGGCAAAGAAATACCGCAGATTCCAGCGATATTTGTATTGACTGTATAGACGTCGCACATATACATCGCCAGTGGATCTGTCATACCGCCGATGGAAAATGCTGCGGTTGGAGAAGTGGGGCCGAGTATGACATCGCACTTTGCGAATGCAGTGTCGAACTCTTGCTTGATGAGCCGACGAATTTGCAGCGCGCGCCGATAGTACGCATCGTAATAACCCGCACTGAGAACATACGTTCCAAGCATGATGCGACGCTGCACTTCTGGACCGAATCCTTCTGCACGACTTTGCGCATAAAGATCGAAGAGATCCTTCGCCGCCGTGGACTTGGTTCGATGTCCATATCGAATGCCATCGAAGCGCGCGAGATTGCTGGATGCTTCGGCTGGAGCGATGACGTAATAGGTCGAGATGCCAACATCGGTCAGTGGAAGATCGACATCGACAATCGTCGCTCCCATCGCTTTGAAAAAATCAACAGCGCGTGCAACGGCGGCATCGACCGATGGAGAATTTCCCTTGCGATATTGAATAGGCAAGCCAACGCGAAATGCGCGCGGTGTTTCTTCAAGTGTGGTGACGACATCCTCGACTGCACGCGGCGCACACGTTGAGTCGTGTGGATCGTCGCCGGCCATACATTGATAGAGCAGTGCAGCATCGCGAACGCTGTGCGTGATGGGTCCAATTTGGTCCAGACTGCTGCCGAATGCGACCAGTCCATATCGCGAAATTCGCCCATATGTTGGCTTGAAACCGACAACTCCACAAAGCGCGGCGGGCTGACGAATGGATCCGCCAGTGTCGGAGCCCAGCGCAGCAGCGCACAGATTTGCGGCAACCGCAACTGCGCTTCCGCCAGAACTTCCCCCTGGAACGCGATTGATGTCCCACGGATTTCGCACCACTCCCCACGCACATTTTTCGCAAGACGATCCCATGGCAAATTCGTCCAAATTTGTTTTGCCAACAATGATCGCCCCGGCTTGCGTGAGTCGATTGATCACAGTTGCATCGAAGGGAGAACGATAATTTTCTAAGATGCGTGACGAGCAAGTTGTGTGACCGATGCGCGTGACAATATTGTCTTTGATGGCAATGGGCACACCAGCAAGCACGCCAACAGATTTTCCTGCCGCAATGTCAAGATCGATGCGATCTGCATCT
>JBEELA010000248.1:0-3144 GCA_041168365.1 Planctomycetota bacterium | reverse complement strand
AGTGTTCCAAGTGTCTGCGGAGAATCTGGAGCAAGTTCCACCGCTCGCTTCGCAGCCTCAAGCGCGGCACTTTTATCATCAGCACGGAAAAGAAAACCAGCCTTCCAAATGAATGGTTCGGGGTCTTTCGGCGCTACGATTTCAGCACTCTCCCAAGTTTTCAACGCCCCAGCTTGATCGCCGCCTGTCCACTGCGCTGATCCCATCCAACAACGAGCTTCGATCGACTTGTCAAGATTTGCCCAAATGCGAAAGTCTTCTGCAGCACCTGCAGAATCGCCCATATGCAATCGGCACTTGCCCATAATTTCGTATGCCTCACCTGAAGTCTCAAACTTCAGCGATGCGCTCGCATCATCAATCGCCATTTGATAAACACCAAGTCGATAGCGCGCAAATGCACGCATGCGCAGTGCAAGCGGATTGACTTTATCGACTGCGAGAACTCTCGAAGTGGCTTCGATCGCAGCAGGGAATTTCTTTTGTGCAATGAATGCATACGCAAGGCATAACTGCGTGTCATTGTTTGAAGGATCAGCAGCGGCCTGCGCGGTCAACTTCGTCACGGCAGTTGTGACATTCGCATGAATTTCCTCGGCGCATGGCAGGCTGGACATTGTTCGCGCTTGTGTCACACACCCAGTCAATGCGGCGATGAGAACGTAAAGCGCACTCATTGCAATCAACTTCTCGTTCGCGATTTGGAAGAATTGTTTGCTCATACGGATGGTGTACCCGAAGCGTGTCGCTTGCGCTGACGAGACAACTTTGCGCGCAAGCGGAGCGTGTTTGCAACGACTGAAATATCCGAAAGCCCCATTGCGACCGCCGCGATGATTGGGCCATTCGCGCCAAGAAAGCCAAGCGCCGCCAACGGAATCGCAGCAGCGTTATAGATAAAAGCGAGAAAAAGATTCTGGCGAACAACCCCGATTGTCTCTCGCGCCACACCGATCAACTCTGCAACTCCACGAGGATCATCGCGAAGAAGAATCGCATCCGCGCTTGCTGCTGCGAGCGCAGTACCGCTGCCCATTGCGACTCCAATTCCTGCAGCAGAAAGCGCACCTGCATCGTTGATTCCATCACCGATCATCATGACAGTTGCAGCGCCACGTGCTGCGATTGCTGCGGACTTTGACTCGGGAGTTTGATCGGCCATCACTTCATCACTTCGCAATCCAGCCGCACTTGCAACGACAAGCGCCGAAGCCTTTCGATCGCCCGTCAACATTCCAACCGCACAACCCATTGAACGAAGCGCAGCGATTGCAGCTGCAGATTCTGGCCGCGCTCGATCCGTGAGAGTCAATCGAGCTGCGATGGTTCCGTCGACTTCAATTCTGGCCGATACAAATTCATCGCGGACAACTGCAATCACTTTGCCTTCCACCGTTGCACGCACGCCAACGCCAGGCTCTGCAATAAAATTCTCGGCAGATGGGATGTTGATCTTGCGCGCTTGCGCCTCCGTGACGACGGCGCGTGCGAGTGGATGTTCACTTTGCATTTCCGCAGCAGCGGCCCAACCCAAGAGTTGATCCTGCGACCAACGATTGTCGATCACTTCGACTTGATCAAGAGTTGGTCGACCGGTGGTGATCGTTCCCGTCTTATCGAAAATCACCGTTCGAACTTGCGCGGAAGTTTGCAGCGCTGTTGCTCGACGGACAAGAATGCCGCGGCGACTTGCTTCGCCAGTCCCCACCATCACCGCAAGCGGCGTTGCAATTCCAAGCGCACATGGGCAAGAAATGACAAGCACTGTGACGGCCGTTATGACCGCGACATTCAAAGTTGCCATCGACCACCACACGAAAAATGTTGCCAATGCAATAACCAAGACCGCAGGAACGAAAATGCGGCAAACACGATCTGCATATCGCTGGATTGGCGCTTGCGTGATTTGCGCTTCATAAACCAACTGCGCAATTCGCCCCAGAGCAGATGCGCTGCCGCATGCAACAACACGCACAATGAGATACCCATCAAGTGCAATCGTCCCAGACGAAACAGAATCGCCGACTTGGCGCAGAATCGGAAGCGGTTCACCCGTCAGCGAACTTTCATCGACTGATGCGCGACCTTCGATGACTGTTCCATCGACAGAGATTCGGCCACCAGGGCGAACATTGATTCGATCACCAATTTGAATCGACGCCGCAGGAATAATCTCCAATGCACCATTCTTATCCAATCGCTCTGCAGATTCTGGTTGAAGTTGCAGCAGTTCTTTCACTGCCGAATTTGCGCGACTTGTTCCGCGAGATTCCAACCAGTGTCCACCGCTGATGATTCCAAGCAAAGCCGTTGCTTCTGCGAAATAGAGCGACGAGTCCAACATCGTGTGCGTAAACTGTTGCGTGAAGAAAATCCAAGTGCTGAGCGCAAATGATGCGCTGACACCGATGACCACAAGCGTGTCCATATTTGTGGTGCCGTGACGCGCGGCTCGCCACGCACTTGAAAAGAAACCACCTCCTGCGAAGACAAGCGCGAAAGATGTACCGAAGAACATCGTCCAACTCACCCAAGTCATCGAGTGGTCATGCGCAACTGTCCAGTGAAGCGTTTCAAGGACAATCCAAATCGAACCCGCCACAAGCATGCGTCGAAACCACTGGCTTTCACGAATAATTTGATTGCGCTCATTACCTGCTTGCAATTCCACAAGTGCAGTAAGTGGATCGTGCGCAGCAGATTTCGGAGCGTGCAATGTTGCATCGAAACCGGCACGCTGAACAGCGTCAACGATCGACGAGACTTTGATTTCACGACCTTCAACGGAGGCAACCCCACTGGCGAAATCGACTGTGGCATTTTCGACCCCATTAACTTGCGACAACTTTGATTGTGCCGATGCAGCACAACCAGCGCAGACCATTCCTCCAACAGAGAGCGAGAGTTGATCAACTAATTCGTCGTTCGCAGGCATTCCTCTCTCACGTTCGGGCGATTGATCCTGCAGGGAGCTTCGCAATTTCGAGCGCCTCTTCCAAAGTTAAGGCGATGCGCAACATCGAGCCCAACTTCGAGACATGAATTGTCTGTTGGGTTGCCTCATTTGGAGCCAAGAGAATTGTCGAATGTTTGTCCGTAATGAGCGATCGCGCAATTTGAATCAACAGTCCAAGTCCTGCGGAT
>JBEELA010000247.1:0-3674 GCA_041168365.1 Planctomycetota bacterium | reverse complement strand
CTTTGTTGTCTGCTCTGGCGCTGCGATATGAAATCTTCGTTCTACATATTCGCGCACAGTTGCTGAGAGACGAACCCAGAAGAGATGAAGTTCGCCTTGTTGGACAAGTCCATCTCGTTCAAGGCGATTCAGTTCTTGGAGCGCCCAATCATCAGGAGAGACAACTTTTTCCACGATTGCTCGTTGACGCATTCTCAAGGTCAGTAGGAGTAAAGCCAACAAGACAACCGCTGCAATCGCGATGATCCACCACCAGGAAGTACCAAAGTCAATTTTCATTTCGCCTTTGATGTCTCGAAAGACATGTGGATCAAATTCCGCCCCGATCAGACTGAGGACTTCGATCAAGCTTGGCCCAACCGAGAGCGTTTGCTCATCGCCTTTCAAATCCTTCCACTTGATTTCGATCGGAGGCAATTCGATTTCGCCGCTCTCATATGTCGAGGCGTTAAAAGAAAGAATCGATTTTCTTTTTTCGCCATCACGACTTGTGCTTCGTCTGACATCTCGAATGTCAAATTCTCCAAGCTTCTGACCGATCTCTGGAATCGTCAGATTTGTACCGTCGCTGGCCGTGATCGTCAGTGTGAATGGAATCGCCTTTCCAACTTCAACAACATCAGCTGGAGTTGCAAGTGTTGCAGTTATTGCACCTTTTTCGACACGAATCTCAATGGGACGGGCAGGGTGAGAAGCCACCTTTGATGGTGGAGCCTTGGTAGGCGCTTGCTCACTTGGCGCGCTTTGCGGAGGTGGCGGTGTTGTCGAAAGGACTTGGCTCTGTGCAGGGCCAGTGACAAATGCCGCAAGGCAAAAAGATGCAATGAGGGTTCGAGTCCGATTCATCTGCTTCCTCTTGCCTCTCGTTTTCGGAAATAGGCGATGATCGGTTCGACATAATCGACTCCCGTTTCGATCATCAAAGGATCGATTTTCATTCGTCGCAAGGCAAGTTCGAATTGCAGCGAGCGCAATTCACCTTGTCTGCGAAAAGCATCGCGGACTTTTCGACTCGAAGTGTCGACGACGACTCGCTTGCCAGTCTCTTCGTCAGTCAGTTCGATCATGCCAATCTTCGGGAGTTCGCGCTCTCGACGATCGAAAATAGAAACCGGAATCACATCATGTCGTCGTCGTGCAATTGTCATCGGTTTCTCCCAACCATCATCGAGAAAATCGCTCACAACAAAGACCACCGCACGTCGCTTCTGAATCCGATTCAGTTCGTCGATCGCTGCAGCGATATTTGTTCCTGTTCCGACAGGCTTATGCGCCAGCAGATCTCGCACGATGCGTAGCACATGGCGTCGGCCCTTGCGTGGGGGGACGTATCGCTCAATTTGATCCGAAAAAAGGAGCAATCCAACTTTGTCATTGTTGCGAGTTGCACTGAATGCCAGCGTCGCAGCGACTTCTGCGACCAGTTCTCGCTTGGTCTGAGCATTCGAACCAAATGAAAGTGATCCAGAGAGATCGATCGCAAGCAAGACGGTCAGTTCTCGTTCTTCGCGGAAGAGTTTGACATGTGGTCCGCCAGCTCGAGCAGAAACGTTCCAGTCGATCGTGCGTACATCATCGCCATCCGCATATGGACGAACCTCCTCAAATTCCATCCCGCGTCCTTTGAAGGCGGAGACGTACCGGCCTGCAACTGCTTCTTGAACCACACGTGATGTGCGAATTTCAATTCGGCGAATTTTTTGGATGGTTTCTTTCGACAGCATGATTTGTTCCCTTGTGCAGTCAAGCTTTCGTCATTTCATTGTGCAGAAGAAATCTGGAAAGTCCACCGCACCTTTTCATTCAGGGGACTGGCACGTGATCAAGAAGCGTCCGCACAATATCGTCAGAGGTCTTCTCGACTGCTTCTGCTTCATAAGAAAGTCCAAGTCGATGACGCAGAACATTCGGCGCCACGTCCTTTACATCTTGCGGAACGGTGTATCCGCGACCATCAAGGAAAGCCTTTGCTTTTGATGCGAGTGTCAGCGCAATAGTGGCACGCGGCGAGCATCCGTATGTCAAGAGTCCTTCGATTGGAACTTTATGCTTCTTGGGATCGCGCGTGGAAATGACGAGATCGACAATGTAATCCTTCATTCTGTCATCCATAAAAATCTGATCAACAAGCAGACGAGCTGTCTTGATGTCTCCTGGATTCATCACGGGATCAACGGTGAGATTATTCTGAGTGTTCGCCATGCGATCAAGAATCAATCGCTCTTCCTTTGGCGATGGATATGTCACCACCAATTTCATCGCAAATCGATCGACCTGCGCTTCGGGCAGGGGATAGGTTCCTTCTTGTTCGATAGGGTTTTGTGTTGCGAGTACCAAGAATGGATCTGGCAGCGCATATGTTGTCTCTCCGATTGTGACCTGTCGCTCTTGCATCGCTTCGAGCAACGCAGACTGAACCTTTGCTGGAGCGCGATTGATTTCATCCGCAAGAATGATGTTGGAAAAAATCGGTCCATGCTTGACGACAAACTCGCCAGTGTTCGGCCGATAAATCATTGTTCCTATTAAGTCAGCGGGCAAGAGATCGGGAGTGAATTGCAGGCGACGGAATCCAGTATTGATGCCTTTGGCAAGGCTGCTCACAGCCATTGTTTTTGCAAGGCCTGGGACGCCCTCAATGAGGACGTGACCGTTCATGAGTAGGCTGCAGAGCAAACCTTCGATCAATGAATCTTGTCCAACGATGACGCGTTGAATTTGATCAACTAAGTGACGGAATGGACGACTTGCTGCTTCAACTTGGCGTTCTAATTCGACGATATCTCTTTGTGATGTGGACATAATTTGGTTCATCCGATTTTTACGCCTCCCCCAATGGTTGGGTTCGGACCGTCATAGAAGGATATTCGAAGCCTAACCTTGTCCGATATGGAATCACCTCTTCGAATTGGTTGGATTGGAACTGGAGTTATGGGAAGTTCAATGGCTGGCCACCTGCTGGCCGCGGGGCATTCGCTGACGATTCACTCGCGCACCAAATCCCGCGCTGCTGGATTGCTCAGTCGCGGAGCAACTTGGGCTCAGACGCCTGTCGAAGCAGCGTCTGGAATGGATTTTCTTTTTTCCATGGTCGCACTTCCATCCGATGTCGAATCCATTCACCTCGGCTCTCATGGCACATTGAGTGCGCCAAGCGTTCCAAAGTTTCTTGTCGATATGACAAGCAGCCGTCCTTCGATTGCTCGAAAAATCGCTCAAATTGCGAGTGAAAAAGGATCATTCGCATTTGATGCTCCAGTCACAGGCGGCGATATTGGCGCACGAAATGCGACACTTTCGATTCTTGTCGGGGGCGATGCAAGAGCATTCGAGCAAGTTCTTCCAGTGCTGAAAATCATGGGAAAAACCGTCGTTCTCCAAGGAGATGCTGGATGCGGTCAACAAGCGAAAGTCGTGAATCAAATTCTCATTGCATCGACAATGATGGGGATTTGTGAAGCATTGCTTTATGCGCGCGAAAGTGGACTTGATCCCGAGCGAGTTCTCGAATCTGTCTCAGCGGGAGCAGCCGGAAGTTGGTCGCTTGCAAATCTTGCTCCTCGGATTCTCAAAGGTGATTTCGAACCTGGGTTTTTTATTGATCATTTTCTGAAAGACCTCGGGATTGCGCTGGAGGAATGCCATGCCAACAACCTCCATGTTCCTGGGCTGAT
>JBEELA010000246.1:0-5399 GCA_041168365.1 Planctomycetota bacterium | reverse complement strand
TGGATCATTGTTGGCAGGTATGAAATCGAAATGCCAATCAACACGGCTCTCCAAATCGAGCGGCACAACTTCAACAAGCAAGTCTGCGCCAATAAAATCCCAAACTGGAGCGGATGCGGTTCCAGAACCGACGATCGATTCATAACCTTCATGCTTCAATCGCACGTCGTATTCGCCATAAAAAAGGAAATCGACTTCGCAGGGAGTTCGACCAACTTCACGGTCGTTGACAAAAACTAATGCATCAGATGGAGTTGATGTAATGGCGATCGTTCGGCGAACACAACCAGTACAAAGCACCGTTGCGAGTGCGGCCAAAGACAAGACGAAGATTCGGCAGCTGACCATACGGCAATGATTCTAACGTCCCTCTACACTTCTAATTGTGGCACTGCTTGAAACAAATGGACTCGTAAAAAGTTATAACGGCCGACGAGTCGTTGACAAGGTCTCTTTTACTGTGGATGCAGGAGAAATCGTTGGACTCCTGGGCAGAAATGGCGCAGGCAAGACCACAAGCTTTCGTATGGCAATTGGAATGATCTCTCCTGAGGCTGGCAGAGTGGTCTTTGCGGGCAAGGACATGACCAATGACCCCATGTACATCCACGCGCGTGCAGGCATGGGATATCTCTCTCAAGAACCAAGCGTTTTTCAACGGCTGTCAGTCGAAGACAACTTAATGGCAATCTTGCAGACGCGGCCGATCACTCGCGCCGAGCAACGATCAACTTGCCAAAGTTTGCTCGCACAATTTGGGTTGGAACACAAACGTAAAGAACAAGCGCGAACATGTTCTGGCGGTGAAAGACGGCGTCTGGAAATTGCTCGTTCGCTGATCACACGTCCTCGTTTGATCCTGCTCGATGAACCATTCGCTGCAGTTGATCCGCACACGGTCGAAGAATTGCAGTCCGAAGTTCGCCGCTTGGCTGAACAAGGAATCGCGATTCTTGTGACGGATCACAATGTTCAGCAGACTCTGCGTATCTGCACACGCGCGTACATCATTCACGAGGGGAAGAACCTGCGCGATGGCGATCCAAAAACGATCATCAACGATCCACTCGTGCGTGAGGCATATCTCGCATCAACATTCAAAGGCGATGAATTTGGTTAATGGCCAGAAGCTGCCGCGCGATACTGCTCTGATTGCTGGAGTAAGTCGATTCGAATCTTGACCACGCGCACTGGCGTCGCAGAAAGCACCGTGAATCGTGCGCCATATCTAGAAAATGCTTCGCCTACCAGTGGAATACGACCGAATTCCAAGAGAATCAAACCAGCGATTGTGTCAAAATCTTCCTCAGTCGGCAATTCCAAAGCAGTCGCTGCAGCAATATCTACCAGCGGAATTCGGCCATCGGTTTCCCAGCCAGCCTCGGCGTTGCCTGTCAATTGAGGTTCAATTTCGCTCGATGGCTCGTGCTCGTCATAAATCTCTCCAACGATTTCTTCCAGCACATCTTCAATCGTGATCAATCCTGCAGTCCCACCAAATTCGTCGACCACCAATGCGAGATGAACTTCAGTCCGCTGAAATTCACTCAGGAGTTCGCTCACAGGTTTCGTCTCTGGAACGCGCGGGGGCTGCCGAAGCATTGGCCGCAACTTAAAGTCAGTCGGGGCCTGTCCAAGAAAGCGAACGAGATCCTTGAAGTACAAGATGCCAACGACTTGATCCATATTTTCTTGATAGACCGGCACGCGCGAATGCCCGGCGGTTTCGATGAATGCACGAATAACTGCGATATCGTCGGTGTATGCGATTCCTTCGATCTGAGTCCGTGGAGTCATCACTTCAGAGACAACCGTTCCGTGAAACTCCACAGCATTTTGAATGATTCGTGCAGAGAGCGCGTCGATGCCGCCTGCTCGTGCGCTATCGGTGATTGAATGAATCAGATCCTGCTCGATCGTCTCGTGATTCGGCAACGCTCCAAGCAATCTGCGAACTGCTTCATCGACAAATCCCCCGATCCACAAAATTGGATGTGTCGCCCAAAAGGAAATTCGCAAGATGGGATATGTTCCAATCACTAATCCAACGCCGCTATACCGCGCGATAGCGACGGCGATGACGCTGGTCGTCAACCACACCAAGATGCTCGCAGTTGCGAGTGCCATCAGAATTGAGGGCCAATCCAAAGGAATCGTCGGATCGCTCTGACGAAACATGGCCAGAACCACAAGCAAGCATGAAAGTCGACCGAATGTGCGGAAAAACGCTACTGCATGTTCGAGGTCAGTCGCGTGAGCCAGAATCCAAACTCCAGCTTGAACGCGTCCATACAAAGCACAGCGCCTCTCGATTGCGGTGGCACTGGCTGTACCGAGTGCAAGGTTGAGTGCCGAGAGAAAGGTTGTGACAATCAGCAAACCAAGAAGAATCAGAATCAATCCAGTCGTCATGAACGCTCTCCTCCTCGAGGTGCATAGACCGCACCGAGACCAAGCGAAGTGAGAATGCGATCTTCTTCGGCGTGCATTCGCTGAGCCTGAACTTCATCCTGGTCGTCAAATCCGATTGCATGCAGAAGTCCATGCACGGCATATAAGGCCAGTTCATTCTCAATAGAATGCCCGAATTCCGCACACCGCCGCTCCGCTTCGTCGGCGCACAGAGCAAGATCGACTTCGATGCCAAATGCAGTATCGCCTTGCACAAAGGTCAAGACATCAGTGGTTCCAGCGACATTAGAATATTTTTCATGCAGTTGCGACATCTCTTCATCACGCACAATTCGAATTGAGATTTGGGAAAACGTCGGGGATTTCCCTTCGACTGCAGGCAAGAATTCGATCATGCTGCGCACCAACTCAAGCATCTTTGCCTCGTCCAGCGGGACCGCGGAAACCAATTCGATTGATGTGCGTGGATTGCTCAACGGGCGACGAGATGCACAGGAATGAATTTCGGCTTTACGCGCCGTTCAAATTCACTGCGGAACTTGTTCACGATTGTTCGCACGAGCCAATTATTCCCATCTGCTAGACCACAGATCGTGGTTCCTTCAGAAAGTCCCATCGATCCGCCGAGTTCCAATAGCAAATCCAAATCAGCACTTGTTGCATCACCCCGCTCGATACGTGTGAGCAACTTATAGATCCAACCAGATCCTTCACGACACGGGGTGCACTGACCGCAAGACTCATTCATGAAGAATCGAGCGCAATTGCGGGCAACGGCGACCATGTCGGTGTCTTCGTCAAAGATCGTTGGGCATGCAGTTCCAAGGCCAAGCACATCGCATCGACGACCGATATCAAAATCCATCGCAGCGTCGAATTGATCGGTGCCCAGCACGCCCATCGAGACGCCGCCTGCGATTGCACCTTTGAATTTTTTTCCGCCACGCATGCCGCCACAATATTCGTTGACAAGTGTGCTGAGGGGGATTCCAAGCGGTGCTTCGAAGCATCCTGGGCGAGCAACGTGGCCAGAAACTCCCATCAATTTGGTTCCATACGACGGCATTCCACCAAATGAACTTTCCACGCCAATTGACTTCCACCACGCAACTCCACGGAGCATGATGTCTGGAACTGCAGCGAGTGTTTCAACATTATTCACAATCGTTGGACGGCCAAAGACTCCCTTGACTGCTGGGAATGGAGGCTTCACTCGCGGCCAACCGCGCTTGCCTTCGATGGCTTCAAGCAATCCAGTTTCTTCGCCACAGATGTATGCGCCAGCACTGCGATGCAAATAGCACTCAACTGCATGCTTTGACTTTCCTCGCATCAAACCTTGCTTGCCGAAAATTCCTGCTGCGTACGCCTCTTGAATTGCACGTTCCATCACTCGGGCTTGATGGTGATACTCGCCTCGAATGAAGAAGTATGCGACGTCCAACTTGCACGCCCAACACGCGATTGCAATTCCCTCGAGGACAAGATGCGGATCGAAATCGACGAGTAGTCGATCTTTGAATGTTCCTGGTTCTGCTTCGTCGCAGTTGATGCAGAGATAGCGCAGACCTTTGCCATCTTCTGGGGCAAGGAAAGACCACTTCAATCCCGCAGGAAAACCAGCGCCGCCGCGCCCTCGAAGAATTGCATCCTTCACAGTTGCGACCACTTGGGCGGAATCCATATCAAGCGACTTTTCGAGGGCTTTGTATCCATCGGTCTTCACAAACTCGTCATAGCCGACGATGTGCCGAGTTTTTGGATCTCCATGAGGAAATGACGGAATGCGCTTGGTCAGGATGGGCTCTGAGAGTTTCATAAGGTTGTGCCTTTTGGCATTTCTGGTGAATCGAGTTGAACGACTTGGTCGATGACGATGCGGCGATGCAAGACCGAGCCAACTTGTTCTTCGCGAACAGCAGCACGCACGGTTTGAACATTTTCTTGAGGAGAAGAAGGACTGACCGGCTTCACAGGCGTCTTGATCGCCTTGAGAATATGACCGATGCATTCACCGCAACTTCGTGCGATGCTATGTGGCTTAGCTGGATTCGGAGTGGTCATAGGCGAAGTGCTAATCATGTATGACTTGCAGACTGTGATTTTTGAGCCAACACTTCATCGATCAGTTGATCGACCTTCGCAACGGTCAATTTTTCGTGCAAAACATCGTTGAACAACGCGACTGGCGCAGTGTCGCACGACCCAAGACATTCCATCGTCAACAATGTGAACGCACCATCTTCGGTGGTTTCGTGCGGCTCAATGCCCAATCTTTGGCGAACGCGATCGAGGATCGCCTGATGTCCGCAGACTTCGCAAGCGAAAGTGTGGCAGACTCCGATGATGCATTTCCCCATAGGTTCGAGCGTGTATTCCTCATAAAAAGAAACAGTATCGAGCACATCGGATGGTGCGATCTTGAGAAAGTTGGCGATCTCAATCATCGCCTGATATGGCACATGTCGGTATGTGTGTTGCACATCATGCAGAATCGGCATGAGAGCGCCGTGTGTGGTTGCGTACTTTGGCAGCGTGGTGCTCTGCCAACGCGCAATCATTTGCGCCGTGCAGTAAGGCTCACTTCGAGTTGGCACCTTCATGGTGCCCGATGGTTTTGTCTTCCAGGACATTCGTGTTCTCCAATTTGATCGCGGTCAGCGATCGAGCTCTGCGGCGATGATGTTGAGAGATCCCAAAACCGCCACCGCATCGGCGAGTTGGTGCCCTTCAATCAGTTTGGGAAACAACTGAAAGTTATAAAAGATCGGTGGTCGTACACGAACGCGCCACGGACATCGTCCGCCATCCGCAACGATGAGATATCCCAATTCTCCGTTGGGACCTTCAATGCCGCCATACGCTTCGCCGATGGGTGTGTCCCATCCACGGTTGTGCATCATCAATTCGAATTGTTGAATAGTGCCTTCGATCGAACCATACACATCGCCTTTGTCTGGAAGACGGGCTTTGTTGTTCGCCGAAGA
>JBEELA010000245.1:0-5103 GCA_041168365.1 Planctomycetota bacterium | reverse complement strand
CGAGTTGTCCAAGCGTTTGGGCATTATGTTCGTGGACAATCTGAGCGCCGATTGATTGAAACCGATCCACTCAGTGGAAATTCACATGCGCAGCGCGCTCGAGAAGATTTACAGATTGCTCTGACGTCATATTCAGCGCTTGCAAAGGAGTTCGATGATGCGTCGTATGCAGGTATCGCAAATACTTGCACAGGCGCGATTTTCGAATGCGATGCCGCGCTTGGAGTGATGGATCCACTGCGTGCCGCCGAAGCGCTCTCTGCAGGATTAGATCAAGTTATCGATGTTGTGAATTACCCACCAGGGGATTGGTTGGAGAGTTATGGTTGGTGGGCGATCTTCGGATGTAATGTCGTGCTGCGCGGTTTAAGCGGACCAGAACTGCATCGACACATGGCTGTGTTTTCCAACAAGACCGCAGAAATCGCCGAGCGAATGGAAAATTGGTCGATGCGAGAACGTGCATTCACATTCGAGCACTTGCGTCGACAAAGGATGAACGAATCACTGGGCTATGCAACCGAATGGTTGCTAGACGATGACGATGTTCGAACCGTGACTGGCACGATGGGGCGCTTCCCATCATTTCGCGAAACAGGATGGCGAATCCTCGAGAGCGCTCGCTCTTTGCACACAGCCTAAAAGGCAGAAAGGAAAACCATATGAAATTTCTCGATAAATTTGCACGGTCTCTCATTCGCATATCAATGAAACGGCTTTCATTTTCGTTTCTTACTTTTTCTTTGATTGCGGTTGGAGCACTCTGCTTGCAGACGAACAGCGCATTTTGCATACCGCCTGGCTGGTCACTCCGTGCGCAGGCGTACCCGCAAGCATTTGCCACATTTATGGATGACAACTTTGGGCGCGCGTGGATGCACACCGTCCAAGAACGAGTTATTCGACGTATGTACACAGTTTGGTGTGCGAAAAACTACGTGAAGGCCACAGAGAAGAAAGATCGATAAAGGTTCATCACACTGATTCATCATTGCTGTGACGTGTCACCGCCAATGCCGTCACAGTATCAAGCACTCCCCGTATGAACGATTTCATACGGGGAGTGCTGCTTTTATTTATGCACGCCAAGTTTCGCGAGTCCACTTATCTCGGGCAAGTTTTCAGAGTATCAACCGTGAATCACGCGACCTTCGGTCGCAAGCGCCGCTTCGTGAATCGCCTCGTGCATTGTCGGATGCGCATGCACAGTCGAAATGATGTCCTCTGCAGTTGCTTCGAGGCGCTTCGCCAATCCGAGTTCACCAATCAATTCGCTTGCGTCTTCGCCGAAGATATGAGCGCCGAGAATTTCTCCGTATGGTTCGCTGGTGATGATCTTGACAAGTCCATCGGTTGCGCCAACGGCGATTGCTTTTCCATGTGCCTTCAGCGGATACTTGCCAACTTTATATTTCAATCCTTTTGCCTTTGCTTCGCGTTCGGTCATACCGATGGACGCAACTTGTGGATTGCAATATGTGCATCCTGGGATCGAAGAATAATCTACGCCGAGAGTGTGATGTCCCTTCATACGTTCGACACATGCAACTGCTTCTTCGCTGGCAACATGCGCAAGCCAAGGTGGTCCGATGACATCACCAATTGCATAGACGCCAGGAACGCTCGTTTGATATGAAGGTTCCGGCTTGTCTTGATAATCCGTCCAGATATGGCCTTTCGCAGGACCTGAATCACAAATGCGAACGCCAAGCGAAGGATCGAACAAACCGTCATATCGCGCGCCAACACCAACAGCAACAAGAACGACTTCGACTTCCAAAGTGTCCGTCTTTTTTTCGTCTTTCATTTCATACAAAGTGACTTTCGCACCGTTCGCATTCTTGTCGATCGCCTTGACGCTCGATCCAATTCGAAATGTGATTCCCTGCGCGGCAAATGTTTTCATTGCGGCTGCAGAAATGTCGTCATCTTCAATTGGCAGTATGCGATCCTGCATCTCGACGACAGTCACCTTCGTTCCAAATGCGTTATAGAAATATGCGAACTCCATTCCGATTGCGCCGGATCCAATGATCAACATCGAAGCTGGCCGTGTTGGAAGATTCATTGCTTCATAACTTGAAATGATCGTCTTGCCGTCACACGGCGCGAATGGAAGTTGTTTCGGTGCAGCGCCAGTTGCAAGCATGACACGATCTGCCGTCATGATTTGCGCATCACCTTCACTTACACCTTTGTAATACGTTCCGTTGGCTTTGCGCACTTCAACTTTGCAAGGTCCTGCGGCCGTCTTGCCTGCAGTGATCTTTGCGTGTCCGACAACATGATCAATCTTGTTCTTCTTAAGAAGGAATGCAATACCTGCATTCAATTGACCAGTGATGCCACGACTTCGACCGATGACTTTTTCCCAATTGACTTTGACATTCTCGGGTTTGATTTCAATTCCCCAAGTTTCACCGTGGCGAATCGCTTCCATATAGAGCTCCGCATTATGCAGCAGCGCCTTCGTTGGAATGCAACCCCAGTTCAAACAAACGCCACCAAGCTTGTCGCGTTCAATGCAACAAACTTTCATGCCCATTTGCGCTGCGCGAATTGCGCCAACATAGCCGCCAGGTCCGCTTCCAATCACGATGAGGTCATAATGCTTTATATCTGACATAAGGGGGGTGATTCTAGCGATCTATCGTGAGAGGTTTGCTAGTATCTCTTCCCCCTCAATATCATGCGGGAAAACCTATGCGAACTGCACTCATCAGCGACATCCACTCGAATCTCTCTGCGCTCGAAACAGTGCTGGCGGATATCGACAGTCGAGGCGTTGATCGGATTCTTTCCCTTGGCGACATCGTTGGGTATGGCCCCGATCCGAAGGAGTGCGTCGATCTGGTCGCCAAGCGATGTGAGTGGAGTTTGATGGGCAATCATGATTTTGGCGTTTTGTATGAGCCAACGAATTTCAATGCTTCTGCTGAAGCGGCGGCATATTGGACGCGTCGACAATTAGAGCCACCGAAGGCGGAAGATGGCGAGGCAGGGGCTGAGTATGACGTTGCGGAAGCTGTGCGCCGATGGAATTTTCTTGGCCAGCTTCGCGTCCGCGTTGTTTTTGGTCCGTTTCTTTGTGTGCATGGTTCGCCGCGCCGACCAATCAATGAATATATCTTTCCGGAAGATCCACTGAATAGCACGAAGAAGATTAAGGATATTTTTGCACGCATCAAACCGTCGCGCGTTTGTCTTGTTGGGCACACACACGTTCCAGGTGTTTTCACAGACGATCCAGACTTTCTGCCTGCAGCAGAAATGACTGATGGCATTTACAAATTTTCAGCGCAGGATTCTGTCATCGTGAATCCTGGTTCGGTTGGTCAGCCTCGCGACCTCGATCCGCGTGCTTCGTATGCAATCTTGGAAACCGGCGAAAATTTCGAACCACAATCTGTACAGTTCATTCGCTTGGAATATGACATCGAACGAACGGTCGAAAAGATCAAGGCAATCGACGATTTGAACGATTGGCTGGGCGAACGACTTCTCCAAGGCCGTTGAGTATCAAGAAAGAGAAACGAATTAAAATGAATAAGGGAACTCGAAAATTACTTCTGACGCTGTTGGTCATCTCATTCGCTGCAACCATCGTGACGATTGTCATGACAGGGAAGGGAGCCGCAAAATCGAAAAAAGCTAGTGATTCTCCAGTTGCGGCCAACCCCACACCTTCTGCAAGCGCAGAGGTCGCAACGAATGCAACCGCTTCGACTGCGCCCGCTACTGCAACCCCTGTCTCTGCATCTGCTGCAGTGATCCCACCGAATGCGCCAACTGCGACAGTTTCTCCAGCAGTGACAACAACAAAGTTGAAGGCTCGTCCATCTGGCGCTGCAATTTCGACTGCGTCGAGTGTTGGCTCGTTGGATCCAGCCAACGATCGCTTCACGATTGATTTCTCGACATCTGGTGCAGGAATTAGCAAAATAGTTTTTAGCGAATTCTGGGTGAGCGCAGCTGATCGCACCGCTGCGATTCGTAACGCATCTGCAATCGCATCTGGCGCAAACACAATTCCACCCTTGCCGGATGTAAGCAACCGATATTTTCTTGCGCCAGTAGGAACGCTCGCCAGTTTCACCGTGCCAATGTTGGCTGCGCATTCAATTCAGGTCGATGGCCAATCAACTTCGCTCTTTGGCGCTGTCTGGTCTCAGCAATCTCCTGGAAGTTTCGAAACACTTCTGGTCGATGATGCGGGAACGCCGGTGTTGAAAGTTCGACGCGAGTTCTCGCTTCAAGTCAAGCAGGGTGACGGATACGACATCACGCTTTCGCAGACCGTCGAAAATCTTTCCGCCGCGACACACACGATCAGCATTGTGCAATACGGCCCTGGAGATCTGACGCAGGTTGCGAACGAGATGATGGATATTCGTCGTCTTCAGTTTGGATATTTGATGAGCGAACGGCGCGATCCAGCGCAGACTTCTGTGATCACCCACGATTCGATGCTCGAGCGGGCTGCAGTTGTAAAAAGTGTCACCGCTGCAAAAATCGTCGGTTTCATGCTGCCCCGTTTTGATGTTTGGCCGAGTCCAGAGCAGAAGGAACAAGATCAGCACCTGAGTTGGTTTGGAACGACCAATCGATATTTTTCGCTTGCAGTGCATGCGCCAATGCTGCCGACTGCGAAAGGGGTTCCAAGCAAGTCGCTCGCACTATCGGTTGAGTCCATTCGTGCATCGCTTGGCGATCCAAGTCCCACAGATACAACAGGTGCGCCAACGCTATTTATCGAGCTGCATTCGCCGGCGCGCACGGTTGCTGCTGGAGAGACGGCAGATTTTTCGATGGGTGTATTTGCGGGACCTCTGGATCACGTGGTCCTTTCCACGGTTCCTCCATATAGCGCGCTTGAAATGTCGGGGCTTATTGTCTATTCGATGGGCGGATGTTGTTCATGGTGCACATTTGCTTGGCTGGCAAATTTGATGGTTATCTTCTTGGATTTCTTACATAACTATGTTGTGTTTGATTGGGCGCTTGCAATCATCGCGCTTGTACTTGTCGTGCGTCTCATTTTGCATCCGATCAGCAAGAAGTCGCAAGTGCAAATGCAGCGTTTGACTCGAGGGATGGCGGAGA
>JBEELA010000244.1:0-10812 GCA_041168365.1 Planctomycetota bacterium | reverse complement strand
CATTTCTCGAAGGATTTGGCCGATATTTTGCGGGAGTTTTCTATGTGGTCAATCCCGTCGTGTACTTACGTTTTGTGTCTGGCGGCTGGGGCGTCCTCGCGGTCTATGCCGTCACGCCGTTTCTCGTCAGCGAATTCGTGAAGCTGCTCGAAAGCCCAAGGCAGCGATACGCAGTGACCGTAGCACTCTTGCTCACCTCGATTGGAATTCTGCAAATCCATGGAGTGCCACTTGCGTTCATATTGCTCACCTGTATTTTCGTGGGAAGACTCTTGCTTTTGCGCGAGCACATGAAAAAAACTTTCATGATGCTGGCCATAAGTGGCGCACTTTTTCTCTGCCTCAATCTTTTCTGGATTACACGCTTTCTAGAAGCAGGTGGTGGCGCTCCTGCAAATATGCCACTCCAAGAAATGAATTACTTCGCTGTTTCATCCGCACTCGAAGCATTGTCGCTTCGCGGTTTCTGGTGCAGTCAACCGTACCTTGATATCTCCGATCTCATTTCATTCGGATGGATTCTGTTTGTGCCACTTGCCATTCTTGTGGCCTTCGGTGCGTTCAGCATGGTTAAATCTGATCGCTCGAGATGGCTTGGAATTGGCGTCGTCGCTCTTGCTGTACTGAGTGGACTGTTGGCGATTGGGCCAAAGGTGGATTTCATCAGTGGATTCATTCGCTTTCTTTGGGAAAATGTCTCTGTCTATCGAGCATTTCGCGATTCGTACAAATTTGTTGGCTTGCTCGCGCTTGCGTATGCGTTTCTCGGCGCATACGGATTGCAATCGCTGCTCAAGATATTGCATGCCACATTCGAAACGGAGACTTCGAGGCGCTTGTCGATTCGAATCTTCGGGGCGACAGCATTGATTCTTCCTGTTTTGTACACGCTCCCACTCTTTGGACTCTGGGGTCAAATGCCATCAACAACCTATCCCGCTGACTGGACAAAAGTCCGCGCGATGATGGATGAGGACAAAAGTGATTTCAATATTCTTGTCCTGCCTTGGCACATGTATCTCGAATTTCCTTGGTTGCAGAATCGATCGAAGCGTATGGCGAATCCGGCTTGTGACTTTTTCACGCAGCCGACACTGACTGGAGACAATCTGGAAATTGAAGGTAGTTCTTCAAACAGTTCTAATCCTGTCAGTGCATATATCGAAGCGGTGCTCAAGCAGGGGGATGAAGTCCGCGACATGGGAAAATTGATTGCGCCACTCAACGCTCGATATATCGTGCTCTTCAAAGCGGCAGATATCAAGACGTATGATTATCTGGCTTCACAAAAAGATCTTGAGAGTGTTTTCGACGGTCCAACGGTTGCGCTTTATCGCAATTCATATCCAACAGCTCGTGCTTATACGGTGAACACTGTGGCTCGCTTGAAAAATCTTGCTGACTGCAAACGCGTCTTTTCCTCAAAGAAACCTTTAGAAAATCTCTTTGTGATTGATTCGACTCAAACTCAGAATGTCCCGCCGACGCTGTCGCAGCACAAGTCAAGCGATCTGCCGAAGATTCAAATCGAAAACCCTGCGAATTACCACATTGAAACTCCAGAGGAGGGATATCTCGTCTTCTCGCTCGCACAGCGAACGAACCGCATTGGTTGGGAATTGAACGGCAAGCAACCGATTGCAATGAATCTTGGCATGGCACCAACTTTTTCAGCCGATGCAGGTGTTGGAACGATTAAGTTTTCCCGATTTTATTCTCGGGAACTATGGATGTATTGCATTGCCGCACTGGGACTTGTCGCATGCGCTGCGATCTATCGGCGCGGGCGATAGCAACAATAACTTTTCAGGCGAACTACAAGGACATTCAAGAAACGTTCAGCGATCGGAGATAATCGTTCAGCGCATCTTGCTGCGATTGGAGAGTCGTCTGTTCATTCGTAGTTTGAAGCAGAATCGCCTCAAGCCGAGATTCTTGTTCATTGAACTTTGTCAAGTATCGCCGATAGACTTCTGTGTCGTGATCGATCGATGCCATGTTCTGGCGGATTCGATTCTGATCAGCATCGATCGACTGGCGTTCTTGACCAAGCAAAGCAATGCGCCCAGAGGTGGCATTCATCGTGGCCTGCATCGCAGCAGCTTTTTTCGCTGCATCAATGACCGCCTGTGAAGCTTTCTTGTCCGATGCATATGCAAGCAGTGTTGGCATGTCGTACTGAGCGATGGAAATGCGCGAAAGAAAAGTGTTTTCTTGGGCAACGACAAACGTCGCTTTTTCACTTGGTTTTAAGGTCAATTCGAATCGGTACAAACTTTGCGTTTCTTCGGCAGCTTTCTTCGGTTCTGCCAACTCCCAACCTTGGATCTTCGCTGTTTCAACCAACATCGTTCGTCCACGAGCAGCATCCTTATTGTTGAATGCAAATGAAGTGCGCTGAATCTGTTTGCGCGTCTCCTCGATGAAGCCATCCACGATACGAATCGAGCGCATCGTGTTCGTGCTGTCATCTTGCACGGCAGCACTGACAGATAGATCGACCGCATACGCAAGTAATCGTTTGTCGTTGAGAGTCATGTATCCAACTTGCGCATCACCTGCATATGTGAACGCATCAAAGACAGCGACTGGGCCAGGGATCAGTTGTAAGCCTGTGGAATTTGTCAGTTCGACTCCACGCATTGGGTGGTCGATCCCATCTGCCCGATTGAAAATGCTGACGCGCCGCCCATCAATCGCAGAGGTCAGAATTGGCAGCATCGCTGATTGCTGTCGACCAATCGAAATTGGATTCTTCATCGTGTATTGAAACGCTTCGCCTACAGAACTTGATTGTGCCTGAGCAATCGCTGACTGCTTCCAGAGTTCTTCGGATGACATTCCAGTTTCCATATCGTTGTTGGCACCGTCGGCCATCGCTACGGCTCCAAATGCTCCGCCGCTTCCACCGCCACCGCCCGCTCCAGCACTCTTCGCCTTACTTCGCATCGCACCAGGTGGAGGTGCAGATACAGATGGAGCCGCCATTGCTAGGCGCAGTTGCTTCTTGTCAGCAAACGCATCGCCATCTTGATAAATTCTTGGCGCAGCGCCTGCAACAGTCGGCACATCAAGGCTTGGACGTGTGATGTGTAACGACTGAGAAAGGTTCATTTCGAAACTGACCGGCTGACTTGCGACGAGCGCAAGCTGAATGTTGCTCCAATCATCGTCAGTCGTGTTTTCGATGATTGCCCAACCCTGAATCATCGGTTGCTCCTTCGCCTTCGCTTCATCAGGAAGCACCAATCGATAACTGGTCTTCCAAATGGGCATCTCATTCACATATGCGATCTTCACATCGCGAGCGGCAGTTCCGCCGAATGAAAGCCCAACATTCTTAAATCGATCAGTGCTATGCGCAGCAAGTGCCGCAAGCGCCTTCATCAATTCTCCGTTGAGAGCTGGGTCTTCAAGTTGTACTGAAACGATGGTGGTCAAATTGACAGATCGAACGCCACTCTCTGTGATCACATTCACAAATGGAATTGAGATCGCCTCTTGTGCGTTTCCTTGGGCTTGATCGCGCATCTCGCTGCCAAGCACAACTCCAGAAATCGGCCCATCTGAAGTGACAAACCGAACTTTCGTCCCTCGAAGTCTTCCCAATATTGTTGCGAGAGTCGGATTGTCTGAAAGATCGATGCCAAAACTCGCAAGTTGACGCGCAAGTGGTTCGTTCGATTCATAAGAAATCGATTCGAGCGCCTGCTGCGGATCGAAGATCACCATCGACTTCAACATGTCATTGATTTCATCTTGTGCAAAGCGCAATTGAACAGAATCTCCGCTCTTGATCATCCCGTGCCGTTCAAAATATCCCACTCCCGATCGATAGAGCGTGATCGAAGTGATGGGTAAACGCGGCGGTGCATCAGCGCCCGTAACCGCTTGTGCCAGAGCACTGCTCGCAAATGTCATCAATCCACAAAGAGTTGCAACGGAGCAAACAAGCGTAAATCGAATCGCAATTGGATTATTCATATCTGTTTTCCTGAGGATAAGTTTTTGATTGATTCAGGCATTCTACTGCCAAGAAATGAAGTGATCGATCCTGCGATTGCAAGAAAAGCAATCGTGAAGAGCAATCCGGGATCAACAAGATAGTCCCACAGATTGTCTGACTCCATCAAGTCGATACTCGAAGCAATCAACGCGATGGCGATGATGTTGATCCATCGAGGAGCCATTCTCCGCATCATCATGCAGACAAATGCAATCACAGCGATTGCAATAAGAATCCATTTGGGATTCCATCCGTAAGAATACAAATCGACTGGCACGTTTGGATTCAGCAAGAACAATGGCAGATACAGCGGCAGCATCACGAAGAGGCTGACAAGCACACATGTCGATAATCGAGGTCTGTTTGGAAGCGAAGATGGGCGAACCGTATATAAAAAGAGCAGAAAGAATGTCACGATGCTTGGATCGCCCCAGAGTCCACGAAGATGTCCCGCCAGAGAAACGCCGGCAATTGGAACGATGAGCACAATGGCGGCAGGAATCCAAAGTTCTATGCCAAATGGCGCAAGATTTTTTCGGCCAAAGATTTCTCGCACAAAGCGAATGATCATCGCCACAATCACTCCTTGCGCAAAGAGTCCATAGATTGCTTGGGCGGTCAAGGCGCACTCTCCATCGCCGGTTTTTCTGTATCGCTCGCATCAAGCCACACGGAATTGAAAGCGCAAAGTCGAATCCCTTTGCGCTGCCAGGTGTATGAAAGATAAATCATTCCATCTGCACTCTGCGCAAATGATGGATAGGAAAATTCTCCGCCTGGCGCACTCCGCTCGATCGTGCGGGAAGCGGTCCAACTCGATCCATCATCTCGCGATCGAAATAATTGCAATACGTTGCGTCCGTTCACAAGCGGATTTGCAGCGATCAGCAGCGAGCCATCGACAAGTCGAATCATGCTAATACTTGCATTTGGATTTGGAATATCAAGCGGCGCCTTCAGCGACCAAGTTTGACCACCATCTTCAGTCGCGCTGCGCCCGACGACTGGCTGAGCACTGTTCGTATTGCGAAGAACTGCGACCGCATCAGTCGCACTGATCGCCGCAACCGCAGGCTGAAGCAATTCGCCGACATTCGACGGCATCCGTTCGCATTGCAGCACGCGTCCTTCGGTTGTCACTCGCACCCACATTCCCCATTTGTGCAAAAGCTCGTGATACGCGGGAAGTCCGATCGTTCCATCTTGCATCGCAACAACTTGATTGCGCACAAGCGTGCTGAGATTGAAGAGCGGCGAAAGAATCAATCGTTGCGCTTTACTCCAATTCTTGCCGCCATCTTCTGACTGAAGTTGATTCACAGAACTTCCTGCCCATCCGCCATAACTCACACTCACAACATTCAATTGCACACGCCCGTCGGCATCGATCCAAACCACAGGATTTCCAAGCGTGCGGATCACGCGGTGGGTGATCCCTTCAAGTTGTTCGCAAGTCAATGAGGTCCACGAATCTTGCACACGTCCATCTTTCACTCGCGCCATCTGAATCGCAACATCATCAGCGCCTTCACGCATTCCACCAAACCATGCGATCAGCAGCGAACCATCTGGCATAAATGCAACCGACGAGGCATGAGCTGATGGCGTTGGTCGAGGCAATTCGATAGGCAAAAAGAGCGCGCTGGCACTCTCTTGCTTCTGCGCGTCGATCACACTCGCCACTGCGAATCGAGGTTCGATTGATTCTCGCGTGTGCAATCCCGCTGCGACAAGCCCAATGAACAACAGTGTGAGTGACCAACGCGTCGATGAAGGGGATTTGGTCATGTGGCAATCAGACTCGAAATGCTGTCAAACTATAACATCGGCACGCGGATCAAACCCGCATATGCACGTATGGATATTCGATTTCAAAGAATGGTTGATCGTTGGGTTGGCATTCCCGCATGCGCTGCGTTGTCGGTCTGGCATTATGGCGTTGGGTTCATTTTTCGCCGTGCCGAAACGACGGCTCCCAAGCGCATTCTCGTGATCTTGTTGAGCGAAATGGGAAGTCTGGTTCTTGCAGAGCCAATGTTCCGACGATTGCAGGATCGATTCCCAAACGCAGAGATTCACATGATGCTTTTTGCACGCAACCGACAGTTGCTCGACTTGCTTGGCGTGGTCAAAAAAGAAAATGTGATGACCATTCGTGATGATTCTTTCACGCACCTGGTTTGCGATCTTGTAAAAGCCATTTGGTGGATGCGCACGAATAAGTTTGACGCAATTTTGGACTGCGAACTTTTCTCTCGAATCAGCGCAATTCTCAGTGGAATTTCTGGCGCACGTCGGCGCGCAGGATTTCACCGTCACACGCAAGAGGGGCTCTATCGCGGTTCATTTATCAACTCGCCTGTTGCATACAACCCATATCGCCACCTGTCGCATCAACTTGTGACATTGGCGGATTCCCTACAAGGCCACACGGTTCCACGCGGCAAAGATGGAAGTCTCGCATTAAAATTTACTCCACCAATTTTTCATCCCGCACCTGGTGAAATCGAAAGTGAAATCACAAAATTGCATCACGATCACCCAGCGCTTGCGGGGAAAAAACTTGTGCTGCTCTATCCAAGCGGCGGGCTTCTTTCGATTCGCGCGTGGCCGTTGCAACACTATGTTGAAGTAGCGGAGCAGTTGCTTCGAGATGGTTGCGCAGTCGGGGTGATCGGCATGCCCGAAGATCGTCCGCTGGCGGAACAATTGCGTGTCGCATGTTCAGACAATGCAAACTGCGTCAATCTCGCGGGATACACAAGGTCAGTACGACACTTGATGTGCATTTTTCACCGCGCAAGTTTGCTGATCACCAATGACGGCGGTCCAGGCCAATTCGCAGCGATGACATCCATGCCAAGCATTGTGTTCTTTGGCCCTGAAACCCCGACGCTCTACGCAAGTTGGAGCCCGAATTCGCATGCGTTCTATTTACAACTGCCATGTTCGCCGTGTCTGACGGCATACAACCACCGCAATTCGCCTTGCGACGGCGACAATCAATGTCTCAAGCGCATTCTCCCTGCAGAAGTTCTTGCAAAGGCGCGCGAGATGATTGCTGTTTCGAATCCCAGCGGAGTGCATGCGAATGCGTAAGGCGTGTCACGGATGAGCAGACTTTTTCGATCCGTCTTCTCTGTGATTGCATGGGGTTGGCGACAGCGACACAGATTTTTCCAATTTGGTCTTGTTGGAGTGAGTGGAGTTGCAATCAATCAACTGGTTATTTGGATTTGCCAAGAAAAACTTTATGTTGGCGTCGAAAATCTTTCTCTACGACTGAATTTGGCAATGTTCACTGGCATCATTTTTGGGATGACCAACAATTTTTATTGGAATCGCAAGTGGACTTGGAAGGATCGCGATCGCACTCGCAACCTTCCAATCACCCATCAATATTTGCAGTACGCCACTGCGAATTGGGCTGGAATACTCGTGCAGGTTGCGATCACTAATGTGTTGGTGCGGTGGATTCCATATCTGCCAGCCAATCTCGCAGGTATCGCAGTCGCGTGCGTGATCAATTTCATTTTGACGGATCTCTGGACATTCCGCCATGTTCGCACCGAAGGGATCGATCCAGAAGCGGAGCGACTCGAACAAGCGCGCGTCGCTCTACCTCTGCTTATAAGCGGCCTGGTGCTTGGACTCTGCACATTCTTGCACGGCTTGGGTGCGGTGAGCATCTTGCGCAATGGCGATGAGATGGTCTATATACAAATCACTCGTTCGATCATCGCCGGCGATCATTGGTTACCGCTGCAAAGTGATATGGCTGCGATGACCAATACAAAGCCACCACTTTTGTTCTGGCAGGGAATCATTTCAACCGATTGGGGACAAGATTGGAATCTCGTCGCGCTGAGATGGCCGAGCATCGTCTGGACATTCTCCACAGCAATCATGTGCGGCCTCTTAGGTTGGCGACTGACACAGCGCAATGTTTTCAGCGGAATTCTTGCTGCGATGTTCTATCTCGCATTCTTCAGCACCTATCGATATGGCCGGCCATATCTGACAAATCCGCCGGAAACATTCTGGGTTTTTTCATGCTTCTTCACGATGCTTTGGTGGAAACCAAAGTCATTCGACTCGCGCTTTCTTTTTCCGACGATCATCGGCGTGCTTGCGGGAATGGCTCTGCTGACAAAAAGTTTTGCGCAGTTGCTCCCAATTGGATTTGGACTTGCATGGTGGCATCTGCACTTGCATGAGTGGAAGTGGGGGATCTTCTTGCGACGATCCCTGCCTGGACTTCTTTGGACAACGATTGTTGCTCTTGGAATGTTTTCGCTTTGGTTTGTTTTCGATCCAGAACCTCAATTGATCTGGCGCAACTTTGTGATGGGCGAAAATGTTGGCAAGATGGCTGGTGGTGTCACTGCTTGGTTTCAAGGATTTTTCTGGGGCGGAAACAGTGTGTGGACACTTGCAGGAAGTTGGTTTGTCAATGCTGGTCTGCTTGCATTCCCGCTCTTTGGTGTCTGCGTCGAATGTTGGAAGCATCGAAGCAAACTAATCACCGAAGAGCGACTCCTTTGGATTTGGGCCTTCGCGATTTTTATTGTCTTCTGCATTCCTGCGCAGAGGTCGGGGCGATATCTGCTGGAAGCAATGCCAGCGATTGCGATACTCATGGCAACGCGTTGGCATCATGTTGGTCGAAATGCATTTGTCATATCGCACATTGCGATCATCGCTGTGCTCTTGCCAATCGGATGGCTTTCATTCTTGCTTGGTCGTGAAGTGGGCTTCGACGCATTTTCGTGGTGGCACTGGCCACTTGTTGCAGCATCGATCGCATTCGCCGTCATTTCAATCGTGCGACCTCGCTGGACTGCGATGTGCGCTGCGCCTGCGTCGCTTGCTGTGTTCTTGTCGCTCTCCAGTTTTCTCAGTGTCTTCAATGCGCCGCTTGGAACGTTTTCTCAGCAAACCATCGATGCAACAGCAGATCACGTTGTATGGATTCCAGAAAACTTCAGATCTGTCGCAGAGAATCAAAGATTTTTATTGCCTCGCGCAACAATAAAAGGCTTCTCGTCGCAAGAGAGTTCGCCGCCGAAAGATGAAGTGCAATCAAGCGATCTCGCGGTCGTCATTCTCCCAATCTCATCGCCAAAGCCAATAGGCGCAATTGGAAGTCGCATCCAAATGACCAGTCGACACACAGCGCGGCAAATCTGGGAGATGGCAACGGGAAAAGTTCAAGAGCATCTCTTCTGCCGAGAATGGATCGTCCCAATCACATCTGCTGTGCCTGCGAATCAGTGACTCCTCGCGCGGGCATGGTCTTCGCTATCCAAATCATCAAGCCAACTGCAACAAGTGCAAGTGCTGCAAATGCGCTAAAGATCAGATTCAGTGGTTGCCCCGCATCGCGCAGAATGCCGAATCCCCAATCCGCGGCGCCGCCACAGCTGATGCTGACAAAGTTCATGATGCCGTATCCAGTCGCGCGTAAATGTGGCCGCGTGATTTGACTGAGAATTGGCATGTTATTGCAATCAAAGAATCCCCACCCAAGTCCGAAGAGCGCAAGAAATGTCACGGCGATCGTCAATGTCCCAGCATTGCCAACGCCAAAGAGTGCAGGGACAAGCAGTGCAATTCCAACAGCACTCGTATATGCACGACCGCGTGGAGTTCGTTGCGACCAGCGATCTGCAAGCCAGCCGCCGATCATCACACCAACGAGCATCGCAATTGTTGTGTAGAGAGTCGCCGAAACACCAGCCATACCTTGTCCGATTCCAAATTCTTTTTTCAGTATCGCAGGCATCCAATCGCGCACCACCCATCCAGCAAGTGCGGGAAGTGTGAAGCACGCGACAAGCAATAAAAATGGAAAGCTTGTCAACAATTCGCTCGCCACGGCACGAATTGAGGCTCGTTTTTCTTGAGCAACTTCAGCAACACGTACTGGCGCTTCCCGCAAGAAAAACCAAAGCGGTACTGCATACAGAATCCCAGCAATTCCCGCAGCATGAAATGCAAAGCGCCAACCGAAATCCTGCGCATCTGCGACATATCCACCGAATCCTCCAGCCATCATGCCGACATATATCGCCGTCTGATGAAAGCCGATTGCGCGCGAACGTGTTCGCTGCGAGTGATAGTCAGTGATCAATGCAAGCGCGGCGGGAATATAAAACGCTTCACTCACCCCCATCAGAGTGCGCGTCCAAAGAAGTTCTTGATAGGTCGTCACATTGCCTGTCAACCATGTCACGACTGACCACGCAAAAAGACTGCATACGATTGTCATTCGTCTTCCAAATCGATCAGCGATGAAACCGCCGAGTGGACTCAAGAACGCATAGACCCATTTGAATTGACCGAGCATCAATCCCCAGTTCGCATCGGTTGCGACATCAGCAATATCCTTCATCACCGAAAACTTCATCGACGCCAACATTTGTCGATCCAAATAATTCAAAAGCGCCACAGGCCACAAGAGCGCAACAATCATCCATGCGATACGCATCCAGTTGCGGTCGTATGGTGGTGCAAGGATTGGAGTCACAATCACGCTGTCAAGAATAGAGAAAAGAACTGCCCGCAATTTTGCTTCAGGCGAAATCTCTCTACTACAGTAATGCCAATGATCAACCACTCATTTTTGTCCTTGTTCTTCGCCACTTCATCTCTGATTGTGCTGTGTCAGGTTGATCTGGACAATGTCGCGTACGCGCAAAGTTCAGTCGCTCCTCCACAAGTTCTGCATATCTATTGGCTTGCCGGCCAATCAAATATGGAAGGACACGGTGTTGTCGATCTCGATGGGGCAGATGGATACAACG
>JBEELA010000243.1:0-7568 GCA_041168365.1 Planctomycetota bacterium | reverse complement strand
ATTGCCACCTGGTCAGGCACGATTCACAATTATCGATCCAGTTGGGCTTGGCGAAGGATTTGCAGCTTTCATGCATCTTGCTGACGAAGCCGAACATCTGATTGGCGAGCGAATTTGGACTGATTCAAGGCACATCGAACAAAGATTGACTGATCTTTGCGACCATATGGAAACAGTCATTCAGAAATTCTTACGCAATGAGTTTGCTGATCTCGATCAATACAACCAGCAAGCTGGTGAAATCGCAGAGCCATATAGATTTTTAGTGATCGCAGATTTTCCAACAGGCTTTACTGATATCGCAGCGCGACGACTGGCGAGCATTGTCAATAGTGGTTCGCGCTGCGGAGTATTCACGATCATCCTGCGCGATCTGCGACAATCACTTCCACCTGAAATCGATATCGCTGATATTCGAAGTCGTTCTCTTTGCCTCGATTGGAAAGAGAATCGCTATGTCGTAGCAGCTGAACCATTCTGCAACTTCCCATTTACACCAGGTTCGATGCCAGAGAGCGAGAAGACGATCGCGCTCCTTCAGCGTATTGCATTGACGGCGAAAAATTCGAAACGAGTTCAAGTTCCCTTTTCTGCGATCGCCCCCAAAGATGACGCACTCTGGTCCGAATCTACTGCGCAATCAATTTCGATCCCTCTTGGGCGTTCTGGGGCGACTCGACTCCAAAGCATCACACTTGGATTGGGCACAAGTCAACACGCATTGATCGCAGGAAAAACCGGATCTGGAAAATCAACGCTCCTCCATGCGCTGATCACGAATCTTGCTTTGAGATACAGCCCCGATGAAGCGGAGTTATGGCTTATTGATTTCAAAAAGGGTGTTGAATTCCGTACCTATGCAACAAATCGGCTTCCACACGCCCGCGCCGTTGCAGTGGAAAGTGATCGTGAGTTTGGACTTTCGGTTCTTCGAGGTCTCGATGCAGAACTTCGTCGGCGAGGCGAAATTTTCCGTGATCGATCTGTCCAAGATCTTGGTGGATATCGCCGGCTTGGTGCAAGTGAAAAGATCCCACGCACGCTGCTTGTGGTTGACGAATTTCAGGAACTATTTACTGAGGATGACAAGGTCTCGGAGGAATCCGCCCTCCTCTTGGATCGTCTCGTGCGTCAAGGTCGAGCGTTTGGAATTCATGTCATTCTTGGATCACAGACCCTTGGTGGCGCATATTCAATTGCTCGTGCAACAATGGGTCAAATGGCGATTCGAATTGCGCTGCAATGCAACGAAGCCGATTCACAACTTATTCTCTCTGACGACAATGTCGCGGCGCGATTACTTTCACGACCAGGAGAGGCCATCTATAACGATGCAGGTGGCTTGATCGAAGGAAATAATCCATTTCAAGTTGTGTGGCTTCCAGATGATGAACGTGATCGAATGCTTGCAAAAGTACGTTCGCGAAATGACAGTCATCCGCCATCGTCTCGGCCTCCAATGATCGTCTTTGAAGGAAGTGCTCCTGCAGATCTGCAATCGAATCAAATTCTCCGAGCAGCAAAAGCGAAGCGAGATCGTGGCGAATTGTCTGGTGCAGGTCTCTTATGGTTCGGCGATGCAATTTCCATCAAGGACCCCACTGCTGTCATTCTCCGCCGTCAGTCTGGAACGAACATTATGCTTGTTGGACAACGTGAAGATGCTGCGATAGGAATTTCAGCAGGAGTGCTTGTGTCACTTGCGTCGCAGTACAAATCAGATCAATGCCAACTCTTTCTTCTCGACGGTACTCCGCCAGATGACGAAAATTTTGGTCGACTTGCAGGCCTCCAAGAACGCCTTCAGATTTCTGGCGCCTCGGGTGGATTGCGTGACGCCGAGTCGATCCTTGAAAAAGTGACCTCTGAACTTCTGCGGAGGCAAAGTGATCACAGCGCGCAATCTCCAACGTACGTCGTTCTGGTTCACGCCATCCACCGCTTTCGTTCGCTGCGCCGAAACGAAGATGACTTTGGCTATTCAGCCTCCGGCGATACAGCTCCCACTCCAGATAAATTGCTAGCTGCATTGCTTCGCGATGGACCTGGCCTTGGAATTCATGTCATGATCTCATGTGACGGCGCTACAAATCTCGCTCGATCATTTGATCGAAATTCAATTCGGGAATTCGAATGGCGTTTACTTTTCCAAGTGAGTGCGTCCGATTCGAGCACTCTGATCGATTCTCCAATTGCAAGTCGGCTTGGGCCGCAGCGGGTCATTCTCCACAGTGAAGAGACAGGGACTCAAGAGAAATTCCGCCCATATGCATGGCCATCGTCGGATTGGATCGATCGATTCTTTCCCCGACAATAATTGGGTTCCACAGAAATGTGCATTCAGATTCCGAGAATCGAATCGATATCGCAATACGGACAAAGGCATCTCTGCGCTATCATCCATTCTTCGGGCGCTTAGCTCAGCTGGCTAGAGCACTGCCCTTACATGGCAGGTGTCACAGGTTCGAATCCTGTAGCGCTCATTGTGTTTTCTTGTGTTTCGTTTCTTTTTTTGTTTTCGTACTTTGCTTTGAGCCGAATCATGCGATTGATTTTCGTTCCACTCTTTCTCGCCGTCGTTGGCGTATTCGGTGTGTGCGCTTGCTCAAACATCGAAAAAGCCGACCCAACACTTGCACCCAAGAGATCCGCTCGCCCACCAATCCCGCTTGATGTGGATCCCATTATGCGCGGAACGATTGCTAGCGAAACAATCGTGATGGGCTATCAGCCTGTTGTGGTTCGCGGTTATGGATTCGTAGTTGGGCTGAAAGGAACAGGCAGCCGCACGGCACCTGCAGAAGTTCGTCAATACATATTGAAAGAGATGATGCGTTATGGTCTGGGAGAGACATCTGGAAATTCTCAGGTGATCAATCCAGAGGCGCTCATGAATTCAGAAGATACGGCGATCGTAATTGTGGAAGCGCTCATCCCAGCAGGAGCGCCACGCAACACTCCGTTTGATGTTCGCGTCTATGCCGCACCAGGGACAAGTACAACAAGTCTCGAGGGTGGAACGCTTTGGACCACCGAATTGCGACCTGGAGTCTTGCTTGTAGGCAGTCGAGAAATTCGTTCTATGGCCGAAGCAAAAGGCCCGATCATCATCAATCCATTCTCGGATGATTCCAATCGAACTCAAACGATGGTGAACCAATTGAGTGGACGAATTCTCAACGGAGGGAAATCACTCAAACAACTTCCAATTAAATTGGTCATGGCGACTCCAAGTCATTCGCGTGCTCGTTTGATTGCAAGTGCAATCAATTCAAACTATCCACGCGAACCTGGTCAGCGCGGTGAGACTGCAAACGGCGTCTCTGGTGAATTGATAACGATCGACGTGCCCCCATCTTGGTACAAAAGATCAGATGAATTCGTCGAGTTACTTCGGCATACATCGGTGAATGTTGGCCCAATCGATGCGACGGCGACATCCATTGCGAGTGCGTTGATGAATAATCCTGGCGCTGCGAATGCTGCAAGCCTTCGATGGCAAGCCCTCGGACCGAAGAGCATCACAGCGACTCGAACTCTGTATGACTATGCAGAAGAGCAACCACGCTTCGCGGCATTGCAAGCAGGAGCTCGACTGAATGATGCGCTTGTGGTTCCGCAACTCTTAGCGATGGCTCAGACGGGAAGTGCTGAATTGCGGGTTCCAGCAATTCGGCTGCTTCAACGCATGAGCATCAACCCAGCAATAGACCTTGGACTTCGTCCCCTGCTCGATGACAGCGACATTGACGTTCGACTGGCTGCGTACGAAGTTTTGCGTGAGCGCCAGGATCTGATAGTTCAAAGTCAGATGGTTGGAAAAAAGTTTCGTATCGATGTCGTCCCAAGCAAATTCCCGATGGTCTATATCAGCCAGTCTGGGCAACCAGCCATCACCATCTTTGATAATGAAATGAATTTAAAGACCCCGATGAGTATGCGCGCATGGGATGGGGATTTGATGTTCAAAGGCGAAGAGGGCGAATCAACCGTGAGTGTTTTTTATCGTCGCGGTCTTGGTGTCACTCCGCTGGTTGACCAAGTCAGCTTGAAAGTTCCAGAACTTATTCGATTTCTTGGGCACACGACCGATGCAGCTCATCCCGCTTCAGGAATGGGTATGACCTATAGCCAGACGATTGGTGCGATCTACGCCCTCTCGTCCAATGGGTTTTTGCCTGGTACTTTCAAGGTCGAACAGGACCGAATTATCGCTGCGATCGCCAAGGCTGGAGCCGAAGCCGAGCGAACGGATCGTCCAGAATTCATCGAGGATGAATCGACTGGGTCCGACCAACCGTCCATTGCCGGGATGAATGTTCCTGGCCTGACCCCAAGTTTGGGACCTAGCCTTGGTACCGGATCAATTTCTACAGATAAAAATAATCCAAACGTGCCAAAAACAGATATCGTGCCCCGATAACGTCATCGCCCCCTTCGGGCAAACCTTTCATGGAAGTAAGGTGGATCAGAGTTGCGACTGGAGGTCGGAGTGCGTCTTTCCAAACTCATACTTAACGGTTTTAAGAGCTTCGCAGATCACACCGAATTTCGATTTGATGAACCCATCATCGGAATCGTTGGCCCCAATGGTTGCGGCAAAAGCAACGTTGTTGATGCCATCAAATGGGTTCTTGGCGAACGAAGTGCCAAGAGTCTGCGTGGAAGCGCGATGGTCGATGTCATCTTTGCTGGAAGCGCAGTGCGCAAGCCAATGGGATGCGCCGCGGTATCACTTGTGTTTTCCAACCCGGTGCTTGAAGCGCCAATAAAAGCTCACGAAAGATCTGCAGAAGAGACAGAATCTGTTTCTGATGAACTCGATCAAGATTCCACTGTTGAAAATGAAGAGGCAGTTGTAAGGCGTGCACACGTTCGGCATCGGGCGTTGCCAGTTGATTCGGACGAAGTCGATGTCACTCGAAAGTTGTATAGCGATGGACGTTCGGAGTATTTGATCAATGGTCGGAAGGTTCGGTTGCGTGATATCAAAGAACTCTTTATGGATACTGGCATCGGAACCGATGCTTATTCAATTATCGAACAAGGAAAAGTTGCAGCCTTGCTCGAAGCGAATCCAGCAGAGCGTCGTGCGATTCTCGAAGAGGCTGCAGGTGTCTCGAAATTTCGCGCGCGAAAAGAGGAAGCGGCACGCAAGTTGGAGCTTGCAGAAAAGAACTTGGTTGTTCTGCGTGAACAACTCTCTGGTGCGGAACGCCGATTGCGAATTGTGCGCGGTCAAGCCGAGAAAGCAAAGCGATTTGTTGAACTCGACTCTCGTCGCCGTGCGCTTCGATCTGCGCTCACACTTGATCAATACCACGAGCAACGATCAAAGTTGTCTGAGTGTGAACAAGCAGTCATTTCTGCGGAAGCTGCTCGAGATGCGTTGACCCAAACACTCGAAGATGCAGAAAACTCGAAAAGACTGCGGGAAACCGAGCGTGATTTGGTTATGCAGACTCAGCAAGGTTTGGAACGAGATCGTTTCGAAGCCGCATCTGCAGTCAAACAAGCTCAACAACGCATCGAGTTCACTGAACAAGCGCTTGGCGAGACCCGCAGCGCTCTCGAACAAGACGCTTCGGCGATTGGCGCTTTGGATGGGCGTGTTGCTCAACATGCGACGCAATTGGCGGATTTGATCCTTGCGGTTGATCTTGCAGCGAAGGCAGTTCTGGAAGCTGAAGAACAGAATGCCGTTGCGGCTGAAGCGCGCGCTCAGTGTGCGGCAGATGCTTCAGCTGCTCGAGATGCCGATTTGCGCTGGCGTGAAGAACATATTGCACTCGAACGCGAAAAATCGCGCCTGGCAGCTCGGCGACATGCGGCTGAAGAACGGCTCGCGTCTATTGATGCGGAATCAGTCAGAGTAACTGCTCGCTCCAACGAACAAGAGCGCGAACTTCAAACTCATTTTACTGCGCGCGATCTAGCGGCAACTCGGCGTTCTGATGCTCAGGCTATTGCCGAGAAGATTCAAGCTGAAGTGGTCAATGAACTTCGAAATGTCGAGTCGTATGGCGAAGAAGGTGTTGCAATCAATGAAAGATTGATGACCTTGCGCGACGAACGAACCCGTGGCGAAAGCCGACGAGCGATTCTGGAAGAAATGGAATCGGCGCGAGAAGGGTTGGGCGGTGCAGTTCGAACGGTTCTCGGCGATCAAAACAAATTTCCTGGCATTCGTGGAGCTTTGGGAGATCTCGTTTCAACCGATCGTGTGAATGCTGTCGCAGTCGAAGCCGCTCTTGGAAGTTGGTTGGAATGCTTGGTTGTTGAGGGGACTGTGGAAGCTTCTCCGCTGCTCACTCATGCGTGTGAACTTGATGGCAGAGTGACATTTGCGCCAGTAACAATTGCGGACTCGCTCGATACAACATCCCCCGCTTCTCCAGAAGTATGTCCAGAAGGCGCTCGACCACTTAGTTCGATCATCCGCGTTTCTGGTGGAGCGCAAGGAATCATCAACACTTTGCTTCGCAGAACTTGGTTGGTCAATGATCTTGCGACAGCATTGCAACTTTCAACTGGAGATGAATCTGGTTCGCGGTACGTCACGCTTTCTGGTGAGGTGATTGATCATCTTCGAACTGTGACGGTTGGAAAACTTCGCGGCGGCAGCGGTGGTTCTGTTATTCGGCGTGCCGAACTGACAGAACTGACTTCATCGAATGAAATTCTTGGCGGACGCATTCGAGAAATCGAGGACGACGCATCTCGTGTTGCCGCACTGGGGACCGCGGCGAAAAGCCGCCACGAGGAGCGTGATAGCGCGCTTCAGGCAGCTCGCAGAACTGCAATCGAATGCGAATTTCAATCTGAACGAACCGAGCAACTCATTACTCGAATCGAACGCGATCAAGTCGCCGTGCGCTTTGAAGTCGCAGAGATTGCTCGACGGGCCCAAGCAGCTCAGCAAGAGCAGGCTTCGATTATCGAACGGCTGACTATTGCCGACGCAACACTTTCCACGGCAGATGCGAATGCGACAAGCGCTCGCCAACAAGCTCTTGAACGACAGAACATTCTCGATCAAGCGCAAGAATCTCTTTCCGCTGCGCGCTTGATGCTTGGTGAGACCACCAGTCGGGCGCAAGTTGCTCGGCGCGAACAAATTCTCATTGAGACGGCATTACAAGAATCTCGCAGGCAGCGTGTCACGGCAGAAGATCAGTTGCGACGACGCGAGGCTCATGTTGAAACACTTGAGGAATCGATTTCAGAATCCCGCTCGGTGACTCAGCGAGCTCAGCAGAAGCACGATGCGATTGCAGTTCGACTTGCGGACTTGGCTCAATCCCTTTCGATGGCAGTTGTGGCAAATGATGCCGCAGGGGAAGTGCTCCGATCTCTGCGGGAGTCTGCATCTGATACGGAGCGCCAATGGAGCGAGTCCGAATTGGCTCGACGCGAATGTTCGATGCGTCTTGAGACTCTGACGACGCAAGCACGTGAAGAACTTGGCCTCGAACTCGAAACGCTCTGGACAGCTCATCTCGAAGAGCGAGAGTCTGGCGCGTTTGTGCTCACTGATCGAGCGATCGCCTCGCTTGAAGCGGATCAAC
>JBEELA010000242.1:0-5386 GCA_041168365.1 Planctomycetota bacterium | reverse complement strand
AATGAGCAGCTTGCTCAACTTGATGTCTATCAAAAGTATTCAGTGACTGCTCCTGACGGTAGTGCAGAACCGCGCATCCGAATCCCCATCACCAAGGCGATGGAATTTGTGATTGCGGATGCAAAGAACCCACCGAAGATTGTTGTTGCTACGCCCGTTCCAGCGTCAGTCTCCACAGGTACAGACAAGAAGTGAATTTCAAAGCGTCCATCCTTTCTCTGATCGCAGCGTCCGTCCTCACGGTCGGCATGACGAACAGCGCAAACGCACAAGCGTCGATTGCACCTTTCGATCCCGGCCAAGGCCCGGTTCTTGCTGATGGAGTTGCAAAGGAAATGGAGGGTGTCGACATCCTCGAACACCTCGGCGACACGATTCCGCTGGCCACAGTTCTGATTGGCGACGATGGTAAAGAAACAACACTTGGAGCGATTCTCGCATCTGGAAAGCCTGTCATGTTGCACATGGGTTATTACAAATGCCCAATGCTTTGCACGCTTGTGCTGAATGAAGCGATTCGATCACTTTCGAAAGTCGAGCTTTCAATTGGAAAAGATTTCGATCTCGTTTCTATTTCGATCAACCCCAAGGAAAGCAACGAACTCGCCCACGCAAAGAAGATGGGATATATGGCCGAATACGGCCGCGCGGGTTCTGATCAGGGCGCACGTTTTCTGACCGCACCTCAAACTGCGGAAGGTGCCAAAGCTCCCGCTGCAATCGCCGAATCAGTTGGCTTTCAATACAAAGAACTTCCCAGTGGCGAATATTCGCATCCTGCAATGCTGGCGATGATCGCATCAGATGGTCGCATTGTGCGATATCTCTATGGGGTGAAGTTCGATCCCACGACGATGCGCATGGCGATCGTTGAAGCAGGCGAAGGGAAAATTGGAACGCCGCTCGATCGATTTATCCTTTGGTGTCATCAATACGACCCTGCAAGTCAGGGCTATGTTGTCTTCGCTATGCGCTTGATGAAAATTGGCGGAGCAATCACGGTTGTTGTTATCGCCACTGGACTCATCTATATGTTCCGTCGCGGAGCTCGTACCGCTCAACTCGCCCCTTCCTCTCGGCTCGCCTAGAATTTTATCCATGCTTTCCACACTCACCTCTATTTTCATTGCAACTGCCGGTGTGCAAACCGCTCCACCGGTCGCTACGCCAGCAGATTTCTGGCTTCCAATTGGAGCATCCGTGCAAGCGCACAATGTTGACTTGATGTTCAACATCATCAATTACATTTGCTATTTCTTCTTTGTCGTCGTGCTCGCAATGATGGTTTGGTTCGTGATCAAGTATCGCGCCAAGCCTGGGACACGCATCCGCACCGATGGAATGACCCATCACACAGTGCTTGAATTATCTTGGTCCGTTATTCCGCTGCTGATCTGCATTGCAATTTTCTTTTTCGGATTTACTGGCTATGTCGACCTGATCACGCCGCCAAAGAATTCTTTCGATGTGAATGTCACTGCATTTAAGTGGGGATGGCAATTCAAGTACCCAAATGGTGCTCAGTCCGACAATCTCGTTGTGCCAAGCAATCGCCCAGTGCGATTGGTCATGCGCTCAAACGATGTGCTTCACTGCTGCTTCATCCCAGCATTCAGAGTGAAAAAGGACATTGTTCCTGGGCGATATTCAACGCTTTGGTTTCAGTGCGATATTCCAACTGGAATCGAAGAGAAAAATGGATATCACCTTTTCTGCACTGAGTATTGTGGAACAGGTCATTCCAATATGAATCGCAGAGTCATGGTGCTACCGCAAGCAGAGTTTGATGAGTGGTTGGTCAAGCAGGCGCAGTGGCTTGATGAAATTCCAGACGACGAGTTGTATTTCAAGGCAGGCCCAAAGATTTATGCCCGCTGCCAACAATGTCATTCCCTTGATGGAACGGTCGGCCTTGGACCTTCATGGCAGGGCGTTTGGACTCGACTGACCTCCCCCGGCGGAGCGCGATTCAGTGATGGCAAGAGTTATGCCGACATCATCGGGCCCGGCAAGGAATATGCGACACCAGAGGATTATATTCGCGATTCCATTTACAACCCAGGAAAGCATCTTGTCGCAACATACGGAAATGTCATGCCAACTTTCAAGGGGCAGTTGACTGACCGTGGCGTTGATTCAGTCATCGGAATGATGAAGCATCTTGACGAGTTTGATGCCAAGGGTGCATGGACAAAAACATTGCCACCTGCAGCAGCGAAGACCGAAACCAAATCAGAACAGAAGTAAGAAATACAAGGAATTCCATTAGAGGTTTTTTATGACAACGATCGTTACACCAAGACCAGAATTGCTCGATACATCAGCTACCAAAGACAACTATCTCACGTACACGCGTGGATTCCTTTCGTGGGCACTCACTCTCGATCACAAGCGCATTGGCGTGATGTACATGTCCGCCGTGCTCGCGTCATTCTTTGTTGGTGGAGTCTTTGCTCTTCTGCTTCGCACAGAACTGCTCACTCCAGGCCGCACGATTGTCAGCGCAGATACATACAACCAATTTTTCACTTTGCACGGAGCAATCATGGTCTTCTTGGTGATCATTCCAAGCATTCCAGCCGCGCTTGGAAACTTCATCTTGCCAATCATGCTTGGCGCGAAAGATGTTGCCTTCCCAAAGTTGAATCTCTTTTCGTTCTATCTCTGGATTGGTGGCGCACTATTCACGCTCTATTCGCTTGCCGCGGGTGGCTTCGATACTGGTTGGACTTTTTACACCCCGTATTCAACAACGACCACAACAGGCGGAGTGATCCCAGTTCTGACTGGCGTTTTTATTCTTGGATTCTCATCTATCTTCACGGGTCTGAACTTCATCGTCACGGTGCACAAGCTTCGACCGCCGGGAATGACGTGGTTCCGAATGCCTCTTTTCTTGTGGGCGCTTTATGCCACGGCGATCATTCAGGTTCTTGCAACTCCAGTGCTCGCAATCACTGTTTGTCTTCTGATTGTTGAACGAACGATGAACATCGGAATTTTCAATCCATCCATGGGTGGCGATCCAGTTCTCTATCAGCATTTCTTCTGGTTCTACAGCCATCCAGCTGTGTACATCATGATTGTTCCAGCGATGGGAATCATCAGCGAGATTATTTCAGTCCATGCACATCGGCAGATCTTCGGATATCGGTTCATCGCATTCTCGTCGATCGCTATTGCGATGTTCTCCTTTATCGTCTGGGGACATCACATGTTTGTCTCAGGCCAGAGCGGTCTGATGAACACGATTTTCTCCTTGATTTCATTCAGCGTGGCCATTCCATCCGCGGTGAAAACATTCAATTGGACCATGACGCTCTACAAAGGGACGATCAGTTTGACTGCACCGATGATGTATGGGCTCTCATTCATCTTCCTCTTTACAATTGGTGGATTGACTGGAATCCATTTGGCGACACTCAATACCGACGTGCACTTGCATGACACATATTTTGTCGTCGCGCATTTCCACTATGTCATGATGGGTTCCGCACTGATTGGAATGATCGGCGGACTGCATCATTGGTGGCCGAAGATGACTGGTCGGATGTACAACGAGAAAGCTGCGATCATCGCATGCATTATTATCTTTGTCGGATTCAACGTCACCTTCTTCACGCAGTTCATGCTTGGAAGTCAAGGAATGCCACGTCGGTACTACGACTATCAGCCAGAGTTTCAGATCTATCACGTGATCTCTACAATCGGTGCATACATCATGGCATCCGGCTTCTTCCTCTGCGCTGCTTGCTTTGTGCAGAGTTTGCTTGGTGGCAAGAAAGCACCAGCAAATCCATGGGGAGGTCGCAGTTTGGAATGGCAATGCACTTCACCGCCTCCGCATGACAATTTCAGTGCGCCACCAACCGTGGGGAATTGTTACGACTTTTCCATGCTGCGCTGGGACGAGAAGGAACAGGGTTATGTGGTCGACAAGGAATTAGAAGCGGTCGCAATTGCAGCTGAAGCACGAGGACATTCATGAGTTCCGCAAGTGTTGATCATGAAGTTCGTGTTGGGCATGAGGGTCATGCCGACGGTCATGGTCATGGATCTGCGGAACATGAGAAGTATCCATTTCTTGCCCACCATTTCGAAACTCCTGCGCAACAATTTGATAGCGCGAAGCTTGGAATGTGGCTTTTTCTTGCGACCGAAGTTCTTTTCTTTGGCGCGCTCTTTGTTGCATACGCAGTTCTGCGAAGTCGATTTCCAGAAGTCTTCTCTTATGGAAGTCATTATCTCGATACAGTGATGGGTGGAATCAACACGTGTGTGTTGATTCTGTCCAGTCTTACGATGGCGCTCGGTGTGTATTTCGCTCAGCGTGGCAAGCGAATCGCGCTGCTCATTTGTCTTTGGTTGACGATGGCAGGTGCCGCAGGATTCTTGGTCATCAAATATTTCGAGTACTCGCACAAGATCCACGAAAATTTGGTTTGGGGACCTGGATTTTACATTCCTCCCCACGATGCAATGGGAGAGGCAGAATCAGTTGCTCTCGCTCACGCTCCAGCGCCTGCGCCTGCAGTAGTTCCTGCTCCACTCAATTCCGCTCCATCGGGAGTCCCGATGATTGGCGCGCATCCAGCTGTTGATGCATCTGTCGTGAAGCCAGCATCGATGGGTCCCCTGGGACTCGGAGCAGGCGCGGTCAATCATGCTTCAGCTGTCACGCACGACATCATTCCGGATCAGCTTCCATCGGCACATCTTGAAGATGCAAAGATGCCGCCCAATACTCATGTATTCTTCGCAATCTATTACGCGATGACCGGCTTGCACGGATTCCACGTCATTGTCGGGATGGTTGTGATTGGAATGCTGATCTATCGCGCGACACGCGGAGATTTCGGACCGAACTATTTCACCCCAGTCGATTTGGTCGGTCTGTACTGGCACGTCGTCGATCTTGTTTGGATCTTCCTCTTTCCGCTTTTCTATCTCATTCATTAATTTGACTCTCGGCGACAAAACATGACACAACCACATTCAAATACAGCCCATGCAGACCATCCTTTGGTTGGTCATCTTGTCCCAGTTTCAACTCTGCTCGCCACTGCATCCGCACTCTTGGTCTTGACCGTAATCACCGTTGCGGTGCGATACATCGACATCGGTGAATTCAATCTCTGGGTTGCTATTGGAATTGCAGTGGTGAAGGCTGGGCTCGTCGCAAGTTTCTTCATGCATCTTCGCTGGGATCGACCTTTCAATTTATTGGTCTTCATCGGCTGCATGTTGTTCGTCGTGCTGATGATGGTTTTCTGCGTTCTGGATACAAGTCAGTATCGCTCAATTCAGTACACAGGTAACCCGCCTGTTGCACAGGAAACGCTCGATGCAAATGCGCCAGGCGCGCCAGTGGCAAGATTCAAGCCTG
>JBEELA010000241.1:0-4999 GCA_041168365.1 Planctomycetota bacterium | reverse complement strand
CGAATGCACTATGGCATCGCTGCGATCGTGTTGCGGTCGATTACGAGATTCTGCGCGTCGTGCAGCAGAACGTGCGATCGAACAACTCCCCGTCGAGATTCCAACTTCGCAAGAGAAGCTTGATGATGGAACAATTCTCAGCGTTCGAATGAAACGAAGTTTGAATCCCACTCGCCTCGAAATTGACTTCACCTCGACCGCAAGCACGCATCCTCGCAATCTCAACGCACCGTTTGCAGTCACCAGAGCTGCGGTGATGTATTCCATGCGCGTTTTAGTCGGTCAACTTCTTGGTACCGACGGTCCTGCATTTCCGCTCAATGAGGGACTTCTTGATCCAGTACAAATCACCGTTCTGAATGGCTCGATCTTGTCACCAGATTTTTCTGGTTCACCCGCTGCATGTCCCGCATGCGCAATCGGACAAACCGAAACAAGTCAGCGATTGGTCGATTTATTGTGGCGATGCTTTGATCTCGCTGCGTGCAGTCAAGGAACAATTAATAATTTGCTCTTTGGAAATTCGCGATTTGGTTTCTATGAAACGATTGCAGGTGGAGCTGGTGCGACTTGTGAAGGCGATGGCGAAAGTGGTGTGCATACGCATATCAGCAACACGCGCATAACAGATGCTGAGGTTCTGGAGCGGCGGTATCCAGTTCGACTGGAGACATTTCGAGTGCGTACGAATTCTGGCGGCGCTGGGAAACATCGAGGCGGCGATGGACTCGTTCGCCGAATTCGATTTCTCGAAGCGGTCGACTTGTCATTTCTCTCGCAGCACAGGGTTGAATCACCCTATGGACTTGCCGGTGGCGGACCTGGAATGTGCGGTGCGCAGCGAATCATCCGCGCCGATGGGCGAATTGAAGATGTTGCGGGAATCGTCGCGGCCCGCATGGAGGCAGATGATCAATTCGAGATCGAAACCCCAGGCGGTGGCGGTTTCGGCGCAACGCTCAGCACGCTTTGACGGCGGCTTCGATTGCCGCAAAGTCGACTTGAACTCGTGGATCCTCGCTGACCGATGCGTACTTCACAATTCCCTTGGCATCGAAGACGAAAGCAGATCTTTTCGAAACGCCTTTCATTCCAATCAAGTCTTCGTGGAGTGCGCCATACAAGCGAGAGATATCTTTGTTGAAATCGCTCAGGATTGGAAACGGGATATTTTCCAGTTCTCGAAATTTCGCAACAGCAAATGGAGAATCAACGCTCACTGCAAAAACTTTGCAGCCAAGCGCCGCCCATTGATTCCAGTGATCTCTAAAGTGGCACATTTCGGCTGTGCATACTGGGCTGAATGCAAGCGGGATGAAAAGCAAGACGATCTTTTCTTGGCCGATGATCGCACCAACATCAACAGGTTGACCAGGTTGGCTTGGAAGAGTAAACGCAGGGGCTTTCGATCCAACGGTCAATGACATTTCGGTCTCCAGTATCTAGAAGGTGAAAAAACTGGCATTGCACAAGAATGCCATTGCTTGACACTATCACGAATCAGCACTGCGTGCACTCATTCTGACTGCACTTTATGAACGACTCGATGAATCATGTACTTCTGCGTTCGCTAGAATTGTCAACTCACGGACAGAATCAAACCATCGCCATTATGCATTCTAAAACGTCCGAGATTCCGCATTGTCCACCATCATTTTGGTCATTGATTTTATCTGATCTTCGGCCAGACAAAGAACGCTGGCAGTTTGCTGCAAGACTCGCAATCGGGGGGCTTTTGATCATCGCAATTCAGATGACGCTTCGATTCGAAATTCTGTATCCAGGAATGAGCATCTTGCTGATTGTTTCAGAACTTCGCGGTGCGGGTTCGGTCACACGATTTGTACTGAATCTTTGCGCAGCAACATTCGGGTGTGCAGCCGCAGTTGCCTTGGGTGCCCTTTTCATTCAGCAACCTTGGTTCCTGCTCTTCATCCTATGGTTGTACATCGTCGCGATCATGTATTTCATGGGATCGAGTCGGTATCGGGGCACTGTTTTCATCATGGGATATCCATTTATTGTCATCAACTTCATGATGTTCTTCGATAAGAGCACTGCCGAGCATATTGCGGTTATTGTTTATAAGTCAGTATTGGTCGGGATTTGTGTTGCGTCATTCGTGTCGATTTTTCTCTGGCCATCAAATCCAAGTTTCATTCTGCGAGAGCGCATTGCCAAATCACTTGTGCGCTCGCAACTTCTACTGCGATCTCTGATTGATCACATGCGGAGCAAGGAACCGATTAATGTCTTAAAGCTGTTCCCAGATTATTACCGTGCCGACATCATCGAGAATATGCAACTGCTCGATCAAGCAGAAACAGATTCGGCATTCGATGATCGCGAACATCCAGATCTGCTGTCTTTTCTTGCGTTCGAACGGCGAGTGAGTGCGGGTCTATATCTCGCGGCACAAAGACTTGCTTCCGACAAATTTGAACCGACTCCTGAAGCCATCGAACTTTTGACTTCGCTTGACTTTTTCTTGTCTCGATTGATTCTGAAGTTCGAGAACTTCAAGGATTTTGCTGGTATTGACGAAGCGCTTGTGCGATTTCAAGAATCAGCAAGTAAACCTCATGCAGACCCTTCCTTGCGAGCGATCTGCAACCTTGCTTTAGAGGCTCCTCTTGCCATTGCGACACTGCGTACTTTTACGATTTTCTCGCATCGTCCAGACTTTGCAAGTGTGCTCATTGGGAATTTGCGCAAAAGTCTTTCGGACATGTTTCGCCAGAGTATTTTGATTCCAAACATCCCCGCACTGAAACATGCCGTAAAATGTTCAATTGCAATTTTGATTTGCGCAATCATTTGTGTCACTTTGAATTGGGATAACGGAATTGGATGCGTCGAGACGGTCATGTTGGTCGTTCAGACAACGTTTGGTGGAACGCTCATGATTGGCAGCCTCCGCTTTCTCGGTGTACTCATGGGTTTTTCATTAGCAATTTTTGCTGTTATTTTCTTGATACCAGTTGTGACAACTCTTGCTGGTTTCTTGATGATTTTCGCGCCGGTTTTGTTTTTTGTCGGATATGGCATGCATGGATCACAACGGGTCAATGTTCCCGCGCTTCAAATCATGATTGTCTTTGACTTTTCTCTTCTCCAGGGACTTCGACCAGATATCAGTTTATATCCCACGATGAATTTCTCACTTGCAGTGACCATGGGTGTTTTTGTTTCATTTTGCGTTTACCGATTTCTTTGGCGAGCACGAGCCGTTGACGGAATCCCAGGAAGTCTTGCCGAAATGCTGCAGACTGTTGCAAATGTCATGCGAGTGCGCTTGGTAGGCCCCGTCCCTCGCAAGACAATGATCATGGCTGAAATTAAAATCGAAGATGAGTATGCAAGATTTATGAAACTTCAAAACGACGCGCAGTTCGAGTCCTATTGCGCTGTTGCTGGCATCGATACTCGCTTGCGTGCCGCCGCACTCACCCATCAACTATGCACAGAATTCTTGCTGCTCTTGGATTCCAAGAGCGCTGAAGGGCAAACTCTGGTGAGTAATCTTCCAATTGCAACTGCGTATGTTGAAAACTTGGATCGATGCTGCCGCATCCTGCGTCGCCAACCTGATACGGACTTTGTTCCTATGCCCGCGGTCGGAGATACACAGACTCCGTGGTCCATCTTTCTAGATCGCGGGAAGACGGAAATTCCAGTTTTGCGCAGTGTGCTTTTCGATTTGAATGCGATCTATATCAGTGATTCCGCGCTGGGGCTGTCCAATCAACCTCCAGCAGTTGGCACAGCCTGCTGATTGAGTGGGATATCTATTCGCTCGATGCGTATTGCTCGACCGCTGACCGGATCAATCTCAACGACGCACCCGCACGCGCGCTCCCCACCTTCTCCCATTTCGAAATTCGTGTGCACGCCTGTCGTCATTGCACGCAACACACCCTTCACATCACGGCCGATGATGCTTGCATATGGCCCGCACATTCCAACGTCTGTGATGAACGCAGTTCCGCCTGACAAGATGCGAGCATCCGCAGTGGGAACATGCGTGTGTGTGCCGATCACAGCTGCGACACGACCGTCCAAATGATGCGCGAGCGCAGCTTTTTCTGAAGTCGCTTCCATGTGCGCTTCGACGATCACGATGGGCGATTTTTCTGGAAGTGAAGCAAGAACAGCATCCACAGTCGCAAATGGATCGTCCGCGTGTAATGACATGAAGACTCTGCCCAAGACTGTGACAACAAAAATATCTCTTGGACGTTGGGGTGTTGCTGGAATCCGAATCCAACGTTTCCCTGGAGCTTTGGAAGATAGATTTGCCGGGCGAGAAATAGGTTCCGTTGGATCTTCAAGGATTGGAGTGATTCGAGCGTCTCGAAAAACATGGTCACCCAAAGTGACCGCATCGGCGCCCATCTTGCGGAGGTCGCGATACAAATCAGGCGTGATTCCAGAGCCATTTCGCAGATTTTCGCCATTGATCACGATTGCGCTTGGAGCCGTCGTTTGGCGGACAATTGGAATGGCGTGTTGAAGGGAGCGCCTTCCGGGTTGGCCGACACAATCTCCAAAAAAAGCAATAACAATTCCACCGTGCATGGTTACACTCTACATGGCGTCGCGAATCATGACTGAGTTGGTTGTTGCGCGAACGCCGCTGAATGATTGAAGCAACGTACAAAAAGGGAGATCGTGTTCGTCATCCTTCCCGTCCAGAATGGGGGATTGGTGTCGTCTCAAAGATCGAAGTCGTCACGCGTGGGTCGTCCACGGACTTACGCGTGTGGGTTCGCTTTCCTTCGATTGGCGAAAAAACATTACTTGCCAGTGCTGCTGCACTTGAAATCCTTGAGGACCAAAGTTTTTCTAGCGCCGTTCATTCACGACCATCGGTGACGGATTTCGATGTTGCCAAAGGCGGCGGATGGCTTGGTTCGATTTCCAAGCAAACCGCAAACGATCTCATGACTACGTTGCCAGGCGAAGCAACCGATCCATTCGCCCATCCAAAGCGCAGATT
>JBEELA010000240.1:0-4581 GCA_041168365.1 Planctomycetota bacterium | reverse complement strand
AGGATTTTATGCGCAGAGCGCGCATACTTTGATGCGAGAGTCACTGAGCCGCACTGAATCCTCCAGCCGACTCTAAAAACCCAACTTGGCAACGAAAATTCAGGGCTTCGTTCATATACTTTTGATCGATGTTGCGAAATCGCTTGACCATTTTTGGATTGGTTGTTGCGGGGATCGTTCTCGCAATTTTTACTTTGCCTACGCCGCTGAGCGCTGTGCCTCTTGAGCCCATTCGATATGGAAGAGATGTTCGCCCGATTCTTTCAGATCGGTGCTTCATCTGCCATGGTCCCGACAAAGAAAAGCGACATGCGGACTTGAGACTCGACAGCTTTGAAGAAGCGACAAAGGCACGGCCTGAAGGAGCTGCAATCGTTGCGGGCAATGCTCAAGCGAGCAAACTTTTGCAGCGAATCACTTCCGATGATCCAAAGTTCATGATGCCCCCTCCCGACAGTACGAAGCATTCGCTCGACGCTGCTCAACGCGCAATCATTCGGCGCTGGATTGATGATGGTGCTCAATATGAATCGCACTGGGCGTTCACGGCACCGACGCGACCAGTGCCTGCGACTCCAAAAAACACGCAGTGGTCGGTAAACGAAATTGATCAATTCTTGCTTGCAAGCATGGAAAAAGCAGGCGTTGTCCCAAGCCCCCCCGCCGAACGCACAACTCTCGTTCGGAGAATTTTTCTCGATCTCACAGGTTTGCCACCAACACCTCAGGAAATCGAATCGTTCGTGAGTGATGCCAGCCCAGACAGGCGCGCAAAGTTGATCGATCGATTGATGTCGCAGGAACCTTATCGATCGCGATACGCAGAGCGCATGGCCGTGCCGTGGCTGGATATTGCGAGATATGCAGACACAAGCGGCATTCATATGGATGCAGGTAGATCAATTTGGCTTTGGAGAGATTGGGTCATCAATGCTTTCAAAGACAACAAGCCATATGACCAATTCATCACCGAACAACTTGCGGGTGATTTGATCCCAAGCGCGACTTCCGCGCAGATCATTGCCAGCGGATTCAATCGCAATCATGTCACAAGCGACGAAGGCGGCGCAATCAACGAAGAATATTTATTGGAATACGCTGTTGATCGAGTGGCGACCACTGGCGCTGCATTCATGGGACTCAGCGTGCAATGCGCAAGATGCCACGATCACAAATTCGATCCGATCACCAGTGAAGATTTTTACGGAATGATTGCGTTCTTCAATTCCAATGAAGAGCCTGGCATCTATGCGCAGTCGACAGATGCATATCGATCACTCGAGCCTTCGATCGATGTGCCGACACCAGAACAGACGAAGCAACTTGAAGATGTCAAACAAACTCTCGTGGCGTTGACTGCAGAACGGGATCAAGCAACTCCAGAGGAAGCACAAGAATTCGACAATTATCGAGCCGATTTTGTATCTCCAAAAGAAATTGAATGGGTGACGGCGCCCATCGTTGCCGCAGAGTCGACGCACGGATCGACCATGACGATTCAACCAGACGGTTCGGTACTTGCCAGCGGCATCACTCCCCCCGACGACGAACATATTCTGACATTGGAAACTGACGCCACCGATCTTCGATTGGTTGCACTGAATGCGATGGTTGATGCATCACTTCCCCACGGTCGATTGGGCCGGGCACAAAATGGAAATGCAATCTTGGATTCGATCGAAGTCGAAGCGATTTCAAAAATTGATCCGACACAAACTCGCAAGGTGAAACTTGACTGGGCGTGGTCGGATGTCGAACAACCTGACGAAGATTATCGCGTGACAAATGCGCTCACTGCCAAAGACGGTCGCGTCTGGGCAGTCGATGCACACCATCAACCTGGTGGACGGGTTGCTCTATTCGCATCAACAGAACCATTTGGATTTGCAGGAGGAACACGACTTCGTGTGACGCTTGGATACGAATCTCCCCATAAGGAACATTCGTTTGGACGTGTAGCAATTTCACTGGCGAAGATCAGCGAATCGTTTATGGGAAAACTTCCCGATACCACAAGTGCGTGGTACATCGCGGGACCGTGGCCTACTGAAGTAGCCGAGAACCCATACGAGGTCATTCGAGGCCCTGAATCTTCGACGATCTTTAATCCCAATGAAAAATGGGCTGAATACAGCTGGCGATATGGACCAGGAATTGTTGAAGCAGAAAAGATTGGACTTGCGCAAGGTGCTGGCAGCGAATTTCTTTCTCGCCAGATCTTTTCTCCGACAGCCCGCGAACTCGAACTCTCTCTTGGGAGCGACGACGGGATTGTGGTCTATGTCAACGGAGTGAAAGTCCATGAAGCGCGCATCGATCGATCCGTTGGAGCGGATCAAGAACGCGTCAAGATTCCGCTGCGAGCTGGCGAAAATGTGATTGTGTGCAAGATCGTAAATACTGCTGGACCTGGAGGGTTCTATCACCGTGCAATTGAGAAGAATGGAATTCTTTCGCGCGCAATGGTTCCGTTGCTCTTGCCCGCATCTTCTGTTCGCCCAGAAAGTCTTGCCGTTGCTCGTGATGCTTGGCGGATGACAACCTCACCGCGTTTTCGAGAAATCACTCGCAAGTTAGAGACCGCTCTGAAATCTCAAGAGATGATTAAGTCGCAGATCCCTCACACGATGGTGATGATGGAAAAGTCGATGGAGCGCGAAACTTTCGTACTCAAGCGTGGTATCTACGACCAAGTCGATCGCAATCGTCCAGTGACTCGGGCCATTCCTAAGATTTTTGGAACCTTGAGTGAAGATCAACCCAAGAATCGACTTGGATTGGCGCAGTGGTTGGTTTCATCGCAAAATAGTCTCACTTCGCGCGTTACCATCAATCGACTCTGGGAACAATTCTTTGGACGCGGAATCGTTCGTACCGAAAACGACTTTGGATTTCAAGGTGAATGGCCGACACATCCTGAATTGCTTGATTGGCTCGCTGTCGAATTTCGCGAGAGCGGTTGGGATATTCAGCACATGATTCGTCTAATGCTCAACACCCAGGCCTATGCACAGTCTTCGCATGTCCGCCCAGAAGTCGCAGCGTTCGATCCAGATGATCGACTTCTTTCGTGGTATCCAAGACAACGTCTCGCCGCAGAACAGATTCGCGATCAAGCCCTCTATGTCAGCGGCTTGCTTGATGAACGCGTCGGCGGTGCAAGTGTTAAGTCGTATCAACCCGATGGACTTTGGCAAGAAGTTGCGATGCCATCGTCAAATACTCGCGAATATGTTCGAGGAAAGAATGATGAATTATGGCGACGCAGTCTTTATACATATTGGAAACGCGCGGTTCCCCCGCCGTCCTTGTTGACATTCGATGCGCCGACACGCGAGTATTGCGTCACGCGTAGGACGACAACGAATACCCCACTGCAAGCGCTCGTGTTGTGGAACGATGAACAGTTTGTGGAAGCAGCGCGCAATGTTGCGATGCGGGTACTTGGTGAACGCCCGACGGATATTGAACGATTGAATGATCTATTCGAACGATGCACAGGGCAGATTCCATCCGCCGCGACATTTGCGCGATTGAACAGCGCATTGCAATCAAACCGAACTCGATACGAAAATTCCAAAGATGATGCAGCCAAATTTGTCTCAGTTGGCATTTCTCCACAGCCTGAAAACATAGATTCTCGAGAACTTGCCGCATGGACTTTGCTTGCAAATGCCATACTTTCAAGCGATGCGACCTTAGTAAAGGACTGACCCACATGAGCCCACGACCACACAATCCAGCAGCGCGCGAAGGATCCGCAGATGCGATCGAAGAATATCTTCTCAATCTCACACGACGGAGATTCTTTGGTTCTGTCGCAGGATCACTCGGTGCTGGCTTAGGTGGAGTTGCACTTGCACAGTTGATGGGTTCACGCGCTGCAAGTGCCGCACCGATTGCAACAGATGCGAAAAGTGTCCTTGCAAACTTGCCGCACTATGCGCCAAAGGCGAAACGCGTCATTTATATGCACATGGAAGGCGCACCGAGTCAACTTGATTTGTATGACTATAAACCACATCTTTTTGAACAATTCAATAAAGAACTTCCGTCTTCGATTCGTAATGGACAACGCATCACCACTATGACAAGTGGCCAGACAAGTTTTCCAGTTGCCCCGACCGTCTTTCGATTCGATCGACACGAAAACAACGAAGGCGGGATGATGCTTTCGGAACTGCTGCCTTATACGGGTTCAGTTGCAAAGGAAATCTGCTTCATCCACTCGATGCACACACAGGCGATCAATCACGAACCAGGCATTACCTTTTTCCAAACTGGCAGCGAACAACCTGGGCGCCCATCATTCGGTTCGTGGATGAGTTATGGCTTGGGGAGCGGAAATAAAAATATGCCATCTTTCGTGGTCATGATCACGCAAGGAAAAGGCAATATGCAGGCTCTTTCTGCGCGTTTTTGGGGAAGTGGATTTCTTCCTAGTGAACATCAAGGATGCAGACTTCGCGCAGGACGTGATGCGGTGTTGTATCTGCGCGACCCCGATGGAGTCACGCGCGAAGATCGCCGACGCATGCTTGATCTCGTTGGCGAAATCAATCAAGAAGAATTTGCAACGAG
>JBEELA010000239.1:0-4806 GCA_041168365.1 Planctomycetota bacterium | reverse complement strand
TGAGATCTGCACCTCGCAGAGCATCTTGCACGGATCGATAGACCAATCTGTGCATCCAAGCAGGATTGCGCCAACGAACCTCGCTCTTTTGAGGATGCACATTGACATCAACCATCTCAGGGTCGACTTGCAGAAAGATTACGAAAACAGGCTGCAATGAAGGCTCTGCAAGCCCGCGATATGCCTCGCGTACGGCATGAATGAGCGATCGATCAACGATGGGTCGACCATTCACCATGATTCGCTGCGTTCGACTGACCGACCGCATACTTTCTGGACGACACGTCACGCCGATGATTCGACTTTTCAGATCGTCACCCTCTGCCTCGCCTGCGATTGTCAAGGGATTTTCGCCAAGTGCATCGCCGAAGACATCGGAAACTCGACCGAAGACATCCTTTGCCGGAGCAAAGTCCAATACTTTTCTTCCACCGCTTTCCAAACGGAATGCAACCGTTGGATGTGCGAGTGCTGCATTACAAACAACTTCCGTGATACGCGCTGCTTCCGCTGGATCACCTCGCAAAAACTTTCGCCGAGCAGGAACGTTATGAAACAACCCTAGAACTTCGATGGTCGTTCCAACTGTGCCTGCGGCAGGTTTTGTTTCGCTCAACTGACCGAATCGAGATTCGATCATCCACGCTTGCGACGCATTTCTCACTGCAGAAGTAATCCGCACATGAGCAACGGCGGAAATTGCGCAGAGTGCCTCACCACGAAATCCAAATGTGCTAATTCGGTTCAGGTCGTCGCTCGTACTGATCTTGCTGGTTGCGTGAGGCGCAAGCGCCAATGCAAGTTCTTCTTGGGCAATTCCGCCACCATTGTCAATAATTTCCAATCGTTCGCGTCCGCCGCCTTCGATTCGAACGATTACCTTGGTCGACCCAGCATCCAGAGAGTTTTCGATCAATTCCTTTGCCACGCTGGCTGGTCGTTCGACGACTTCGCCGGCGGCGATTTGATTGACAAGCACGGTTGGGAGAATCCGAATCGTCATTGTCAAAGTATTGTACGGCGATGCGTGACACGGTCGTGATTGGAGACATCCACGGCTGTGGCGAAGAACTTCAAGCAATGTTCGATCGACTTCGAACTTGGGCGAGAAAATCACGCATCATTCTCATCGGTGATTTGCTTACGAAAGGACCGCGCCCCGATCTTGTGGTCGAAGAAATACTTGCTCGTCAACGAGCTGGTTGGCAGATCGATCTGGTCTGTGGAAATCACGAACCCCGCGCGCTTGCGGCGCTTCGACGCGCGGGACCGGATGGAAGAACGAGCGAACTTCCGCCAAGGCTCGCTGAAATGGTTGACATTCTCGCCGATGCAGATTTATTGGAAGAAGCACAGGAACTTTTACGGCGTGCGATGCGAACTCCATTTCTGCGCGGGCGCAATCCAATTTGGACTGCGGTTCATGCAGGTGTTGATCCCGCGCTGGGTTTTAAACGCACAACGCAGCGAATGCGGATGACGATCAAGTCTGCACAAGGCGAGGATGATTGGTGGTGGAAATATGACGGGAAAGACGGTCTGCTGATCGTTGGGCATAAACCACTCTCTCGCCCGCTGATTCTTCGCAGACCAGATGGGCGTGCGGTTGTTGCTGCAATCGACACGGGGTGTGTGTACGGAGGTTTTTTGACCGCGTATCGCATCGGCGCAGATCGACTGCTGATGATTCCAAGCAAGCAACGTCGTCAGTTCAACTTCAAACGGCGGACGAGTCGTCGACCAATCGACAGCGCATGGCAAGCGGCATCCGTCGTCCCGGCCCGAAAGCTCTTGCGCTGAGTTTTGGAATGATCGGCGCTTGATTGCGCTTGTATTGAGCGCGATCGATTGCTGCTGTCCAACGAGCAACCAAGACTCGATCCAATCCCGTCGTTTGTGCAATTTCTTCGGCGGATTTTTCGTCGTCAACCCAGCCTGAAACAATTTGATCCAACACAGAATATTCTGGCAGCGAATCTTGATCAGTTTGATTTGGGCGAAGTTCCGCCGAGGGCGGCTTGGTCAAACTCGACTGCGGTATCGGCGGCGATGAAAAACCAAGTGCACTTGGATTTGCATTCAACCAGCGTGCGACAGAAAAAACTTGTGTCTTCAAGAGATCACCAAGCGGAGCCATCCCACCGCACATATCGCCATAAAGCGTGGCATATCCAACTGCAAATTCACTCTTATTCCCCGTCGAAAGGACCAACGCACCCGTTGCATTAGAGAGCGTCATCAGAGTCAAGCCGCGCAGGCGACTTTGCAGGTTTTCATCCGTGATTCCAGCGACTTCTGCAGCGAAACTGATATTAGCACCCATCAACCTATATGCATCGTTGATCGACAAAACATCCGGAGGATTCATTCCAAGTCGCTTTGCAGAATCCATCGCATCGGTGCGAGACTCCTCGGACGAGAATGGACCTGGCATCGAAATGCCTCGCACATTCTTCGGTCCAAGTGCAGCAACAGCAAGCGCAGCGACGAGTGCGCTATCGATTCCGCCAGAAAGTCCAAGGAGCACGCCGTGATGACCAGTCTTGCGAACATATCCACGGATCGAACTTGTCATTGCATGTGCGAGCTCTTCGTCACTTGGCATGTCTGTAGGTCGCTCAGATGTTGTTGCGCAATCCACGACAATCGATTCTTCGCCAAATCGTTTGGCGAATGAACCCGTGCCATCTGGATGAAGAATGCACGATCCTCCATCAAAAACGAAGTCGTCATTGGCGCCAACTGCATTCACGCTTGCGATTGAAACTTTATAACTCACCGCAGCACGAGCGATCAAATCGATTCGCCGACTTTGTTTTCCAAGGAAGAACGGAGATGCGCTTGGAACGACAATTACTTTGGCGCCCGCCTGAACAGTTTGTGTCAGCGGATCAATTTGATATCCCCCACTTTCGCCGACATCCGCACCTTTCCAAAAGTCCTCGCAAATCAGAATGCCGACTTTCTCTCCTGCAACATCGATCACTATGGGCTCAGATCCGTACGCGAAATATCTCGCTTCATCAAAGACGTCATAGTGTGGCAGAAGTCGTTTCGTATAAACGCGCTCGATCTTCCCGCCACGCAGCACAGCGCAGGCATTAGATATCGGCAAAGAATGATTGTCGACGTGCCAAGGCAATCCGACAATGACAGCAAGATCCCCCGCTCCATTTTGCGCTAATTGCTTCGCAAGATGTTTCGCGGCGTCGGCACTCGCATGTGTAAAACCACTGCGCAGCAGAAGATCACGCGGCGGGTATCCAACCAACGATAACTCGGGAGTGACTGCAATATGTGCGCCGTTTTTTGCCGCGGCAACAGCGTGCATCAGAATCGCCTGAGCATTGTGCGCCAGATCTCCGACAACCGAATCCATTTGAATGAGCGCGATGCGCATAGGCATTTAAATCGCTGCGATGTTTCGCAGGCCACCACGAGCGACAACTTCGATGTCGCGGGCTCGCAAAGCGTGAAAGACTTCTTCACAGTGATCCGGACCCCGCACTTCAATCTGACAAAGCACTTGAACCTTCGAGACGTCTGCTTCGCCAAAAGCACGTTCATGAGAAACTTGCTTGATACTTGCGCCAGTCGAAGCGATTGCAGTCGCAAGATCTGCTAAGCCGCCTGGTCGATCACGAATGACTGCAAGAAATTGCACGAGACGTCCATCAAGCATCAAACCGTGTTCGATGACTCTCGACAAAGTCGTTGGATCGATATTTCCTCCGCAGAGAACAAGCACAACTTTGCGGCCAGCGAGTTGAGGCAATTTTCCTTCCAGAAGTGCCGCAAGCGGAGTGGCGCCTGCGCCTTCGACCACTCCTTTTTCCAATTCGGCAATGCGCAAAATTGCTCGCGTGATTGCTTCCTCAGAAACAGTCACAACTTGTTCGATTCTGCTTCGTGCCACTTCAAATGCGAGCGGCCCGACTTCTGGAACCGCCAAACCGTCGGCAAGTGAAGATTCAGAGGTCACTCGCACTGGATGGCCCGCTGCAAGCGCAGCAGACATGCTGGGACAGCGCAAGGATTCAACACCGATCACTTTTGTTGCGGGGCGCAGAGTCTTGGCGACGAGGCTGATGCCTGCGATCAATCCGCCTCCACCAACGGGAACGACAATCGCATCTGGCTCGGGGCATTGCTCAAAGATTTCCAGCCCGCACGTTCCCGCTCCTGTGATGATGTGCGGATCATTAAATCCGTTGATGTATGTCATGCCTTGCGAAGCAACAAGTTCGTCCGCATGATGACGCGCATCGGCGATGTTTTCGCCATGCACCAACACTTTCGCACCAAATTCGCGGCATCGAACTTGCTTCACAAGCGGCGCGAATCGTGGCATGACGACTGTGACTGCAATTCCAAGCGCACGGCCGTGATACGCAAGCGCGAGCGCATGATTGCCAGCGCTTGCAGCGATCACTCCCTTGGCGCGTGTCGCTGCATCCAACTGCATCAACGCATTTCGACCGCCGCGTTCTTTGAAGGAACCTGTGGACTGTTGATAATCCAACTTGCACCAAACATTTGCATCACACAACTCTGAAAGCGCAGCGCTTCGCACGCATGGGGTTCGAATAATCCCGCTCTCGATCCGACGCGCAGCTTCAACAACTTGATCGAATGTTGGGGTCGCAGTCATGATGGCGGACATGTGATCTCCTATGCAGTGATTGGGCCAGCAGCACGAACCTCGTCAGTGATTGCGAACTTTGCATCGTTTGCACGGAATCGCATCGCCAAGTCTTTCGCCTTCAAGTCGTACGCTGCTTTATCTGCCCAAGTGTTTCGAGGATC
>JBEELA010000238.1:0-4633 GCA_041168365.1 Planctomycetota bacterium | reverse complement strand
CTTGTCTGCAGGTGGATCACGCCGTCGTGGCGTGCGCGAAGATACTGCAATCGGTGTGACATTCACAGGAATGTTCGCACTTGGCGTGATCCTGACAAGTTTCGGCGGATCGTGGCGCGATCTTTCGCATCTGCTCTTTGGAAATATCTTGGCAGTCGCTCCAGGTGACTTTTGGTTTATGGTCATCGCAGCATTTGCGATTGTCGTTGCGCTTGTACTGCTGCACAAAGAATTCGAACTCAGTTCGTACGATTCGAATTATGCAGATCTGATTGGAATCGGAGCAAGCCGTTTGCGCTTGGCAATTCTTGTGTTGATTTCATTGGCGGTCGTCTCTGGCGTTCAGGTCGTCGGTGTGATTCTCACCAGCGCATTGCTGATCACGCCTGCAGCAACCTCGGCGTTGTTCGCGCGGAGGCTGATTCCATTGATGGCGCTTTCCGTCGTCGTCTCATGGACGTCGATCGTGTGCGGGCTCTACGCGTCCTATTTCTGGTCGCTTCCACCAGGGGCATCAATCGTCTTTGTCGCCACGCTGATTTTTATTGGATCGTGGATTTGGCGAAAGTTTGCTGGATAATTCCAACTTCTTACGGGCAGATTCCCCAGCCAGACAAGAGCGTCGTGAGATCATTTCCGTCGACGACTCCATCGCTGTTCAAATCCGCATCACATTGTCCGCCAAAGACGCAACCGCCCCATCCGGACAACATGGTTGCAAGATCGTTTCCATCGACAGACCCGTCGTTGTTGATATCTGCATTACACGCGGGAGCACTCGGTCGAAGATTCAGAATAAATGGTGAAGTCCCGCTAGGTCCGGTTGCAGTTCCAACAATCGTCAGTGCATCTTCGGACATTCCAAGTGGAAGATTCAGAATCCAACCGTCTGGAATCACAACGCCAGCTTCTTGTGCAAGAGTTGCAAGTGTCACATAGCCACGCTCGGTGGACCAGAGATAGGAGCCAGCGTATCCCATCATTCCGTAAAACGTCAGCACTTTGCTTCCATCGTTATTCGCTGCGACGACATATCCGTTGCCCGTTGCTGGCGCAGGCGTGATCGCTTGAACTCCCGTCGCAACACTCCACCGCCAGGCGGCTCCACCATAGAAGTCTGATCGACCAGTTCCATAAGCCCATTGACCATTTCCACTGACCGTGCCAGCTTCAGGCATCTTGACCGCTGTCGTCGATCCAGGAGGAATCGCAGATAGGACGGTAACGAGATACGTTCCAGCAGCATTCTTATTCCACACCGCGCCTTGACGCCACCCGTTGTAATCATCAGACCAACCAGCAATCACATTGCCACTGTCACTGACAGCATTCGCTCGTGTTGGCTTGTAAAAATAAATTGATCCAAGAGTCGTGAGCGCATTTGTTGCTGAATTCCATTCAAATCCCTTTGCACTACAACCGCTGTTCCAAGCCAAGCCAACAACATGGTTTCCATCGTTGGACATCCCCCAAGCGCCACTTCGTTCCGCATCGCAGTTGAATCCAAAACTTCCCAGCAATTGATATTGGGAAGTGTCGATGTGATAAATCGTCGCTTCACCTTTCATCGTGTCGGGATTGTTGGTGGTACATGTCATCCGTGTTCCATCAGCAGTAACTCGAGCTTGTCCTCCAATACCGTTTCCAGGAGGAATTGTGTTGGGGACTCGAACGACTCCAGTTTTTTGCGTCCAATACCAATACGCCTGAGGGTCTGTCCCCACGACAACCTGACCGTCATTACTGGAATCTTCGGCGTATGAAAAGTTCACGTACCCAAGCAGAAAAAGTTCGCCTGCAGAGACGGAAGAATAAATCCCGCATGAAGCGATGATGGCGGCAAGTGCAAGTCGTCGAGGAAGTGGTGTGGTCATGTTGTTTCTCAAAGCTGATGGAACTGTTATACGAAAGAACCCGTGGGCAGAATATCTCCGCCCACGGGTTGGTTTTCATGAAAGAATCTTATGGGCACGTGCCCCAAGCACCGAGCATTGACGCGAGGTCACTTCCATCGACATTTCCGTCGTTATTGATGTCACCCGATCCAGCGGTTCCCCACTGACTCAAGACCACGCTCAAATCCGATCCGTCAACTTGATTATCGCCGTTGATATCAGCGGCGCAAGCTACGACTGGCGCAAGATTGATTCGGGCGATGGTGTTGATCGAATTGACGGAATCGCCAGCCCTAAGAACCAACTGACCGCTCGCATTGATGGCACTATTGATTCCATTCCCGGTGACGCCCGTGCTGCCGAAGAGAGTGAGTTGGTTACAAGCCGTTCCAGTGAAATTGGTATCGCCACTCTTTGCGATCACACGCAGACCACTCGCCGCGTCCCAAGCACATATCGCAACATTGTTCGATGTTCCAAGGTTGAAACTATTCGAGAACACCACGACTCCTGAGTCGCTGATGCACACAGATGAAGAACCCGACAACCCAGAAAAGGTCGCGCCGGCGATTCCAGGCACTGGATCGAATTGACGGGCGATTACAACAATCGTTCCATCTGCTTTGCGCACACCTAAGAAACTCGCGCCCACTGTCGTGTCAGTGATTGATGTGCCATCGGCATTCATCAGAATGCCTTCGTATGCAAACACGCCGTTGTTGTTCATCACCGAGCTACTGCCAGTGGATGAGAACACGACGCCTGAAATGCCAGGCACAGTGTCACCCTTTCGCATGAGCATGGTGAAGACATTATTATTCGCAGAGAAGATTGCAACATCATTCAAGTTCACGGTTGCACCAGTGCCACCTAAATTTGAACGGAAGATGATCGACCCATCATTCATGATCGGATGTTGCGGGAAAGAAATGGGAGCCGAGGTTGCAGTCGTCAGGTTTTGGAAGGTGAGATTGGTGTAACCCGGAATCGCACCACCCTTGCGAGCCATCATCTGCAAGCCACTGCCCCATGCATTCGTCAGGTAGGCGGTGTCATTGGATGTGGTGATTCCTGAAGTTGCCGCAAGTTTGCCGGACAAAAGAACTCGGTCGCCGTTGCACTGCAATCCGAACGTGTCTGGTTGGTAGACCGTTCCATCAGTGAAGCCAGGGGCTGCATCGCCTTTGCGAATGACGACTGACTTTCCAGTTGGGCCCATCCACATCACTGCGGAATTATTTTGCGTAACACCCGCCGTGGTGATGACGCCGGTTCCCGTCAGAGTCGCAGATACCAGCGCATTGCCGTCGTTGTTTACATACTGCGGGCTGCCAGCAGATACTGACATCACCACTCCGGCTCCAGATGGATATGCATCTCCTCCTCGGTAAAGAATGTAATTGTTGGCGCCAGTGGAATCGCGCCACATCCAGAATGGGCTCGTGGTCGTCGTGACGCCGGTGCCATTCAAGTTGCCAGTGATCAGGATGCCGCCGTTGGCGCACGCGTATTGTGTGCTTCCAAGTCCGTTGACGCCGGTTGTTGTGTTGCAGACCAGTCCTGGCGCAAGTCCGCTTGGAAGCGCGTTACCTGCACGCGCGAGTTGCGATAAAGATCCAGCCGTGCCATTGACGAACATGTGCGAGTTATTCGGGGCGGTGTTTTGAATGCCAGTTCCAGCAAGCTGACCGCGAAATGTGACGAGACCAGTTGGTCCAATCACTGGATTGTTAAGTGAATTCGGAACCCACACAGCGTCTGCGGGAAGTGTGGCACCATTGATAGTTACAGGAGTAAGTCCATCCGCTACTGCCACATTTTCCCACGCCGCCTGTGCATTCGCAGCGGAAGTCAATGCGATCGTTGCGAAGCCAATTGTGATGATTAGGTTTTTTTGTAGTGCGTTTTTCATTTTATCTGAGGTGCTTTCTTTAAACAGGGACAATGAATAATTGGGGATTGATATATATTCCAGAATATCCCGAAACTAGTCATTGTCAAAAAAAACACTTATTTCCGTAATAATTCTGGTTTTCACGGTTGGCTATCATCCCGGGCGATGTCGCACAGTCTCCCTGAAAAGAACCAAAGTTCAGAATCTATTCGCACCGCCCTTGACTCGCTTCGGGAAAACGTTCGGAATATTCTGGCAGCGCAGTTTGGAGGGGCGAATTTTCGCGGAATTGACATCGTAAGTCAATTTCATGTCGATTTGAAGCTCGCGTGGAAAATCATTCGAATTGCAAAAGCAAATGATCCATTTGAATGCGTTCGATATCTCCCGGGCCTTGGGGGGTGGGATATTTTCTGCGATGCGGCGAAACAGATTGGGATAGGCACCGAGCTCGCGGATAGAACGCGGCAGTCATTCATCCAAGTGAAAGAACTTGGATTGGCATGGGGTGGAGACGCACGCGGATTTGAATTGCTCGCTGCTGGTCTCGCTCGAATTGGTGACCCGCGGGTTGGACTTGAACATCGCAAGAATCACTTCACAAGCGGCAGTTATGTCTGGGGCATTCGTGCGAAATCGCTGATTCGCCTTGATGTCATTCATCCAGCACCAGATGGCCGCAATATCGAAATGGCGACGGTGCGCGGATTTGTCGATGTCGAACGCTTGCGTGCGGATGCTCCTTGGTATCTCGAAGTTCCGTTCTGCGTTGACGATTTGGCATCAGGTCCGATGGATGTTCGATTTGAACCGATTGATCTCGCTGACCGTGGTCCTGGTGCGC
>JBEELA010000237.1:0-3665 GCA_041168365.1 Planctomycetota bacterium | reverse complement strand
CCACCGACATGGACATGGGATGAAGTTGCAGGAGAACTTGTTCCAGTCACTCCAAATGCGCTGATCTGGCGGGTGAATTTTCTGCCGCGACCTTCTGGATCGCTGACTTTGTCGTCCGCTTGCGCCATTGATCGCAAGAGAACAATCACTTCGCCGTCACTTTCACTGATGTATTCGTATTGAGGCATTTGTTGGATTCTACGATGAATTCGTCAGACGATCATGATGCCGAGCGGCGACCAGAGCCGCTGCTGCGAATCGATCGACCATTGGAATTTTTGGCTGGAGTTCTTTGTGGAGTCGAACTCCTGCGCGAAGTTGTTCGCAAATTCTTGCCAACGCTTTTGGTTACATTTTTCGATGGTGATGCGCGCCGTTTCTGAATAGTGGCCACATCGGCGAATGCTTCCTGCCGTAGTTGAGACAACTCTGAATGCGTGAGATCTCGCCACGCGCCGACTGCGAGACCTCTCAAACGAACAGGACCCATTCGTGTTCGGCGCATTCGTTTCACGGGATGACCGAGATCCGCCATCAACTGACGAATTTGACGATTGCTGCCTTCGCGCAATTCCATGGTCAGAACGGTTCGTTCTCCATCGCGCCGAAGAATCTTCAAATGAGATTCTTGTGGTCGAGATCCAGGCGTCTTCTCAGCTGGCGAAAAAATTCCTTCTTCGAGACGGTCAACATCTTCAGGACCAAGACTTCCTTTGACCATCAATTCATATTCCTTATACACCTCATACCGTGGGTGCGTAAGACGATTTGCAAATTCACCATCGTTGGTCATCAATAGGAGACCGCTCGAATCGAAATCTAATCGACCGACTGAGTAGAGTCGAACGCGACTGGGATGTTCGACCAAGTCAGTCACCAATCGTCGACCCTCGGGATCTGAACTTGTGCACACAAATCCTGGCGGCTTATGCAACATCACATAGACATGTTGTTCTGGCGGTCGCAATAATCTTCCATCGACGGTGATTCGATCGCGACTTGGATCGACCCACGCTGGCAACGCGTCAATCAGTTCGCCATTGACTCGAACAAGACCCTGCGTGATCATCGATTCTGCCTCGCGCCGCGATGCGAGACCGGCGTCTGCGATCACCTTCTGAATGCGCGTTCCGCGCGATGCATCGATAAACGAGTGAGTTGGTTTTTGACCGCGACGTGGCATCTCCACAAGGTAGCGGTTTTTCAGCGGAACTATGCTTGCATCATGAAGAAATCTTCAAGTGCACAATTGCCGTTATTGATCTTATATGCAGGGACTTTCTCTTGCGCATTTGCTTTTGTTCTGGGATTTGCACCAAAGAGTCTGCGTGCGCAAGATTCGCCGCAGGCAAATGAATTCGTTTCAGAACAATTTCTGCCATTTTTGCAGGAATGCGCTGCTGCGACCAAATTACTAGACCCTTCGCCAAGCGCGAAAACTTTGGGACCGCTGATCGATACGAATCAACTTCGCGAACCGACAAATCTTGTGCTTGCTGCGATCACTCAGTATTGCAGCCACGCTCCTGGTGCAAAGATCGTTGATCCAATACGACTTGCGATTGCACAGCCCTTTGCACTGGCGAACATTACTGCAGGGACAGCAACACCGATACTGCGATTGACGCTTCCTCCTCGAGATGGCATTCGCAACTCTCCACATCGTGCCGCCGCCGAATTTGTTTGTAAAAGTTTCGGCGCGACGACGGAAGGACTCTCTCCATTTCAAGGAAGAATTCCAGTCGCTGATCCACAAGGCGCAATCTTTGCCATGGATTTTTTGCTCAACGAACCACGCTTAAAATTTACACCTACGCTCGAGGATCGCCCGTCGCCGACTGAGTGCTTTGAATTTTTGTATATGTTGACGACTGAGGTCAGCCCTGGTCCAGCGACGGCGCAGCGATTTGAAAACTTTGCGATTCGAGCAAGACGAAGTATGGATATGAGCGAAGGTGGATTGATGCGTGCAGTGGCATCATCGCTCGCTCATATCGACGCAGATTTTGGCGTCACTGCAGATTGGAAATCTCTTGAAAATGAGCCAGTTCCTGCTGAAATTGCAAGCGCAGTCACTGGACCAATTTTTGGCGCAGAGAATGTGACTGGACTGGGATGGGTGGTTGTCGGATCACTTGCCAATAATTCATATGACATGGGACGCATCGCAGCAGTTTTCGAACCTGGTGGCGATGACATATATACATGGTCTACTTTGCACACAGGCAATCAAGGAATCATTGATCTCGCTGGAAACGATCAATACAAAGGGGGCGATCAACAAGGACCTGCAGGGGCAATCTTGGGATTATCTCTGATCGATGATGCTGCGGGCGACGACCAATATTCTGGCCCTCTTTTATCCTGCGGAGCGGGAATGTTTGGCGTCGGCATTCTTATCGATCGAAGTGGAAACGATCGATACCACTCAGGAGCGTGGAGCATGGGTGCAGGAATTCTCGGCGCAGGTTTTCTTTTCGATCAATCGGGTGGCGACGAATACAAGAGTTCTGTCAATTCCCAAGGGATTGGCGGCCCATTGGGGATCGGCGCTCTTGTGGATATGCAAGGAAATGATCTCTATAGAGTTGAAGGGATCTCGCCAGGCGTCGACGGCGTTCCTACCGTTTCATTTGCAATGAGCCAAGGCATTGGATTCGGCGCACGACGACTTATTGCCGGCGGCGTCGGAATACTTGCAGATTTCGGCGGCGATGATCGATACGAATCTGGCGAATTTTCCCAAGGTGGCGGTTACTTTTACGGATTCGGAATGTTGCTTGATCAAAGCGGAAATGATCTCTATCGCGGCAGTCACTATGCGCAAGGATTCACTTCACACCAAGCTGCAGGAGTGCTGATCGACCTTGCAGGCGACGATGCGTATTGGTCAATGATCAGTGCAGCGCAAGGCGCAGCTTGGGATACTTCGATATCGCTGCTTCTGGATGCTGCGGGAAACGATTCGTATCGTGGGAATGCTCTCTCGCAAGGATCCGCGGCAGAACAAGCGCTTGCGATGTTCTGCGACCTCGATGGATCTGACCATTATGTTGGACTTGGACCATTTATCCAAGGCGAATCCGGCGGCAATCAGTATCACTTCAATGACACGAAAGCACGCTCGTTCAGCGTGCTCATCGACGCTGGCAGTGGCGAAGATTTTTTCTCCTCGAAGAGAACGCGTGGTGGCGTAACAGTCACTGGGCCTGGGCAAACGGAGGGTGCGCCTGCGTCCGCCTCGCTTTTCGGTTTGATGATTGATCTTCCCCTGCAAGTTTCCGACACTTCAATCCGATAGACTTCAACTGTGGATGTGCTGCAAAAATCCAGTCGCGGAATTGCTATTGCGCGTTACTGCATCCATCATCTTGCCGAAGTCAGAGCTCCAGATATGGCTGCTGCACTTTCCTTTCGAACGCTCTTCGGACTCGTGCCAGTGCTGTTCGTCGCCACACTTGCCGCGCGATCGCTTGCTGGAGACAGTTTTCCAAAATTCGTAGAATCTCTTGCCGAAATGGCAGGTTTAGACGAAATCGGAATCGACGTCGTGACCGAGGGAAGTAGCACTGTCGAGAAGCAGCCACTGAGCAATTGGATCGAAGAACTCGTGCGGTTCTCTGGCACGATTGATCTCTCTGCGCTAGGAATTATCGGCGTGATTG
>JBEELA010000236.1:0-5032 GCA_041168365.1 Planctomycetota bacterium | reverse complement strand
ACCAAGAGCTTCTTGGGCTACGCGAAGATCACTGTCCGTCTTCCCAAGCTTCTGCTCAACATCAATTCGAATGCGCTCGCAATCAGTCAGCATTGTTTGCTGCTTGTCCAATTCTTCGCCGAGAGTTTTCGTCAGCAGCGTCTTTGTTCGATCGTTATCCACAGCGACTGATATCGTTAGCTCAAGACCAACGAGGCGAACCTTCGCATCAGCGATTTCTTTCTCAAGACTACGCACGCGCAAACCGTTCTGAGCGAGATCGCTCTGTAGGCGATTTTTCTCGGCATCAAGATCCTTGATCTGCAACGCAGTGTCGTTTTCCGCCTTCGCACGAAGAGCGCGTTCAGTATCCAACTCACTACGAGCGGCACTCACTTGAACATCTTTGTCTTTTATCTGTTGTCGCAAGACAGATTGATTGCTTGCCTGAACCGCAGCAAGAGGCACCAAAGCAATTGCGAGAAGGGAAACGAGAACAACAAAGACTTTCGTAAGAATATGCACTTGATTGACCTTGTTTAGTTTGATGTAAAACAAATGAAACTTGCAGATGCTGAGGCGCAACAGAAGCTGCGAAACAGAACGATTAGTGTTTTACCTCCCAATCGAAGCCATGTCAACGAACATTTGCATCGAATACCGCAGAAATCTCCGATGAACTTGGGTCTGGGGATGCCCGCAAATATGCAGAAGCAGCCGTCAATCGGACCATTGCGTATGGATCTCGCAGGAGCGGAGCAAGAGCATCAAGCGCACGCTTCCCACCGACCCAGCCCAATGTTGCTGCTGCTTGAGCTCGAATCGTCGGCGCAGAATCCTTGGCAGCAACCTGACAAAGTTGCAAAATTGGTTCGAGATTAGGCTCGCCAATTCGTGCGAGTGCCGCACCTACTATGAGCCGAATTTCGATGGGTTTTTCGAGCGGACCACGACCATTCCAAAGGCCTATCAAGTGTGCGCGCGCACCGCGATCATTCGTCTCTCCCACCATTTGGCATGCAAGCGCAACGATTTCCGATTGCTCGCTTGGTGCGAAAAGTGCGGCTCGAATCGGATCAAATTGACGGTAGTCACCCATCTTCGCCATCGCTTCGGCAGCCTGAAGATCAACGATCCGAGCGCGTGTTTGATCGACTCCAAGCAGTCGTCGACCCACGACACTTTCGACCAAAGGAATCGCAGAAGGATTTTTCAATTCACCGAGTACGAAAAAAGTATTCGAGCGAATTTCAGCATTTGGACTTGAAACAAGTTCGTTGAGAGGACTTAGGTCAACGGTCTTTCCCAAACGAACCAATGCATAAAGCGCTGCAGCGCGAACCGACGAGTCTGGATCCAGACGAAGAGGCTCGAGAATTTGAGCGCAATCTGATAAGCGCTTCTTTCCGACCACCACAGCGGCCGAGAAACGTACTCCAGCATTCTGGTCCGCGAGAAGCCGACAGGCTATTGGTTGAAGTACGGCGACTCTTGACTCCAATCCCTCAAGCGAATGAGCCCTGTAAATCGCATCGGGACTTACAGACGCTTCGAGAAGAAGATCAATCGCAAGTTTTTCAGGTGGGGCATTCGTATCCGAGCGCACGACCGATGCCGCTTGCTGAGACGTCTGCGCAACAGAAGTTGAGATCGCGTTTTCTTTCGCCCGCGCATCGAGGCGCTTCGCTTGAACTGAATTCTCCATTGTGGAAGAGGTCGTCTGATTTGCTTGCGAAGTGGATGTATCAACTTGCGGGGTATTCGAATCGATCTGTCCAGGGCGAGAACTCCAAGAAGTTGCAGCGGAAGTTCCAGCGGAAGCCGCAGTCGAATTTGAATTTGTAGCGCAACCAATGAATGAAACACAAATCGACAAAGCAATCATCAATAAATGAGCAGCCTTTGTAGTGCCCGACGAGCATGATCGAATTCGAAAACCTTGCGCGACAAAGATGAATGCGAGAAATGCCATTGATGGAGAGAGTACATCACCCCACCGACCGAAAAATGTCTCGCGTCGATCAAGCTGCACTGTGACTGCAAACCCACCAAGCGTGCGAGCTGGAATCTTTGCTTCGGCAATCGCCACTCCTTCGCTGGTAAACGCAGCAGAAATTCCAGTATTTGCAACTCGAACCATCGGCGTGCGATTTTCGATGCAGCGCCAACGGGCAATCAACTCGTGTTGACGTCGCCCCCAGTCGCTGAATCCGAACCAGCCGTCATTGGAAAGATTGACGATCATCCCAGCCTTCTTTGAACCACTCACATAGACCAGATTTCGAACGATGTTTGGAACCGTGTCTTCAAAACAGATCGGGGTCGCACATTCCATCGTCTCGCGCTTCGTATTCTTTGCTCCCCACTCGAAAGAAATCCTGCGAAATCCTGTCGATGCATCAAGGTCGAATGTCATACCGCGCGCGCCAAGAGCCAAGAGTTGCTCTTCCAACCAAGTCCATTTCGAGATGTATGGCATGGTCTCTCCAAACGGCGTTAGAAATACTTTGTCGTATCGTTGGTATGGCGCTTCTCCTTCAACGAGATATGCGCTATTAAATTGTTGATCCCACTCCCAGCGCTGATTCTCCGCGCGCAGTCCAAGAAATGCTGGGCTTCCGATCAACAAGGGTGCATCCACACGCTTGGCAAGCATCGTGGCGAAAGATGAAAAGTGATCGCCGGGAGAAAATCCCCCGCTGACAAGAGTTTCGATTGTCTTGGGTTCCAATCCAAAACCAGGCAACATCGTTTCTGGCCATACAACGAGATCGATTCGATTTCCCTGTTCGCGTTGAGCATCAGCAAGTGAAAGTGTCAATCGACCAAAGTCCAGCACATCACTTTCTTGCCGTTCGCGAGGCCAACCAATTTTGTTGTCGGTTGTCAGATTCGTTTGCACCGCCAGGATGCGTGGACCCTCTATCAAGGCACTCGGCGTTTCTTGCACTCTCCATGCGCCATATGCGAATGAGAATGCGAGAATGAAAAGTGCGAGAGCGCAACCGAAGATTGTGCGACGACGAAGTTCATTCGTGCGCACACCATAAATCCAAACTCGAAGATCGATCGCAGCGCCACCGACGCAAACGACGAGAAAGGATGCAGAGACTGCCCCTCCAAAGTCGGCGATCTGTGAAATTATCCGCGACTCGATCAAAGGTTGACCGACGCTGTACCACGGATAACCGTCGAAAATGACGACATCTTTCAACCACTCGATTGCACAAACAACAATCGGTGCAAGCAGTGCCAACGGAAGTTGTCGTCCGATTGATCCCCTGCGGACGCGGCGAAAAATCCAAATTCCAAGCGGTGCATAGAGAGAGAGATAGACACACGCAAGTGGATATCCAAGAGCAGTGACATCGATCATCCAGAGTTCCAACCACATCCACATCACCCATGCGCAAATGGTGACGGCGATCCATCCTTGGCGAGGAAGCACAGGTATGGATGCAAGAACGATCCAGCCCAATGGTGCGACGAAGGCGAAGGGCCAACATAAATCAGAGATAGAAAATGCGAGCCCCATGCATATTGGAGAAAGTGCGGCATAGAACCAGAGAGCCCTCGTTGAAAGCGAACCTATATCAAGCGTGGGCGACCGATTCATTGGCTCGGTCGAGATGGTTCGCACTAGTTGCCCGAATAGTCGATGATTCGACTGATTTCGCTGCGAAGATTCGCGCGGTGCACAATGCGATCCAAGAAGCCTGCATCAAGCAAAAACTCGCTTGTTTGAAAGCCTTCTGGGAGATCTTGGCGAATAGTCTGTCGAATGACTCGAGGTCCTGCGAATCCGATGAGTGCTTTGGGTTCTGCAAAGATCACATCGCCGAGCATTGCAAAACTTGCCGTCACGCCACCCGTCGTTGGGTCGGTCAGCACGGAGATGAATAATCCACCAACGTCATCAAGTCTGCCAAGCGCTGCACTGGTCTTTGCCATCTGCATCAGTGAAAATCCAGATTCCTGCATGCGAGCTCCACCCGAGCAACAGATGGCGATAAAGGGCAACCCATTTTCAGTTGCGTGCTCGATCGCGCACGTTACTTTTTCACCAACAACGGATCCCATCGACCCCGCAAGAAAAGTGAAGTCCATCACAGCGATGACAACTTTTCGACCTTTGATAAATCCAGTTCCAGTCTGAGCGCCGTCATTCTCGCCCGTCTGCTTCTGAGCCTGAACAATACGATCTGAATACGCCTTCAAATCAACAAATTTCAGTGGATCTGTTGGCGCCATCTTGGCATTCATTGGTTCGAAAGATCCTGGATCAAGCAATTGATCTACCCGCTGCCGACCACTCATTCGCATGTGATAATCACAGCGTGGACAGACATGAAGATTCTGTTCGACCGCCTTACGAAAGAGCGTCTCGCCACAGGCAGGACATTGCATCCACAAGCCATCTGGAACAGCCCGTTTCGTTGCGGGGATTGTTGCAATTTCCCATGTCGGTTCGGCCATCTGCATCATCCTAGCGACAACACGCCTTCGAATCATCCACTGCGCAGCGCAGTGATCACTCGAGCATAATTTTTGCTTTGAAAGATTTCCGATCCAGAGACAAGCGCATCGCATCCAGCTCGTCTGCACATTTGAGCATTCTGCGGAGTCACCCCTCCGTCAAGTTCAACGCGCTGAGTGTCACTGATACGTTCTCGAATTGCCCGAACCTTTGGAAGTGCAGAACGAAGGAATTTTTGCCCACTGAATCCAGGGTGAACGCTCATCACCAGAAAAACATCCGCCAAAGACAAAAGTGATTTGATCGCTGTCCAAGGTGTTGCTGGTTTGATTGCGATTCCAGCAGTCGCACCCTTTGACTGAATCTGACGGATCAGCGCAGCAGGCTTGCGAACTGTTTCGATATGAAATGTCAGATTGTTCGCACCCGCAGCAAGAAAAGGATCGACGAAGTCCGCAGGATTTGTGATCATGAGATGCACATCGATCCATGCCCGAGGGGCTGCTCGCCGAACTGCCGCACACACTGCAGGCCCCATAGAAAGATTCGGCACAAAGTGTCCGTCCATCACATCAA
>JBEELA010000235.1:0-4560 GCA_041168365.1 Planctomycetota bacterium | reverse complement strand
AACCGCATTGATCGTGAACAGCGTTGAATCTGCGGACTCAAGGACAATCTCCGTCTTGGAAGGCTCGGTCACAGCATCGCTGGGCGCGTCAATGGAATCTGGCCCATATGTGACGAAAGTTTGCACACTGCCTTCGATTCCAAGCGAGACCGGCGGCGCGTCCTTCACGATGACCGTCACGCGCTTTGAAAATGTTATCCCTTGCTTCGAACCAGACTCCACAGTGATGCCAATCTCAGCAGTGGCACCTGGTGCAATCGGTTCATCAGTCCATGTTGGTTCTGCACAACTGCAATCGCTGATCACTTTTTCGATGCTCTGTGGCAAAGAAGAAACATTCTTAACTTTTACAGAAAGAGTTTGAGTTGCGTCAGGCACCATCTCGCCAAGGTTGACGATTGCAGTTTCAAAAACAATTGGCGAAGTGGGAACTTGTTCGCTCGATTCCCCACCGCCGCATGAAAAAAGAAGCGCAACGGAGATCGTGGCGAATCCACGCAAGCATTGTTGACCGACCTCCCTGCTTGTCATCATCTGCATTGACGACACTTTATACAAAGCAATCACCTTGGACAACTTTGCGCCTTGCTTGTGAACAATGAAACAAGGATCAATATGGCAAATCCAAGTGGGACGGTCACGATGGCAGGTTGACTGAATGGCACCAGTGCGGACGATGCCGCATCGACCGCCGAATATCCAAAGACTTTTTCTAATGTGTCGGCTGATGCGAGAATCCATGCAAGACTGGAGACAAGCCCGACCGCCATTGCGGAGATCACACCCGCTTTCGTTGTTCGCTTCCAATAGAGGAGCATCACAAGAGCAGGAAGATTTGCGCTTGCTGCCACATTGAATGCCCAACCAACAAGAAATGTAACGTTCATCTTCTCGAAGAAAATCCCTAAAAGGATCGCTGCCAGACCGAGTGCAATCGCAGCAAATTTTGCTGCACGAACCTGCTGACGATCGCTGAGGTTCATCCCCCAGTAGTCCTTCAGGAGATCGTGAGCAACAGCTCCCGCACCAGCAAGAATCAGACCACTGACCGTTCCAAGAACGGTCGTGAAAGCAACCGCGCTGATCACGGCGAAGACGCCGTTGCCGAACGTACGCGCCAGAAGCGGCGCGGACATATTGGAATCTGTTGGATCGAGCGCACCGCTGGTCATCGCGCCGATGCCAAGATATAAGGTCAAAATATAAAAAATGCCAATTGCGGCGATACCAACAACCGTGCTCTTGCGCGCCGCAGAGGCGTCCTTGACGGTGTAGTAACGAATGAGGATGTGCGGCAGACTTGCAGTGCCCAGAAAAAGTGCGAGCATCAATGAAAGGAAATCGAGTTTGGCGAAGAATCCATCACTGCGGACACTCTTGAATGTTGGGCTGCTTCCCGGAAGAAGCAAATCGCTTCCCGTTCGCTGGATTGGCGTGAAAGCTGTCGATCCATTCGCATCGGTCCCCTTGCGCCAAGTTGTGATTGTCGACTCGGAAAAAGTCTTGATGTATGCCAATGGTCCAAGCGGACCCGTCGTCGTCACACCATTGGGCAGTTCTGCGATACTTCCAAATCCCAATCCATGTTTCGCCCGCAGCGCAGAATCCAGCTGATTCTCAGGGGAAAGTGGCTCGCCGTTGACAATCGTTCCTGCTGAGCCTTTCGAAATTTTCTGAACCTCACTGGATTCAATTGGAGACGTTGGCAGTGAAAAACCGCGCTGCAAAATCAGTACGACAACAAAAGTACAAATGATCACCAACAGTGTCCCTTTGATGAACTGCACCCAAGTTGTACTGACCATCCCCCCCGTCGCGACAATGATGGTGACTGTTGCACCAACCATCATCACGCCAGCCCAGTGCGGCAAACCGAGCAGCGGTTTTACAAGCGCACCAGCACCAACCATTTGTGGCACAAGATAGAAAAGTGAAATCACCAGCGTCGAAATTGCCGCGACCAATTTGATTCCACGAGAATTGAACTTTGCATTAAGCGCATCGGCGAGCGTGTACTTCCCAAGCTTCTTAATAGGTTCTGCGATGACAAAGAGCGCAACAATCCATCCGGCGAGATATCCGATTGAATATAAGAATCCGTCATATCCAAAGAAGGCGATCATTCCACAAATGCCAAGAAAACTTGCCGCAGAAAGATAGTCGCCTGCGAATGCGATCCCATTGACAAACCATCCAACCTGACCATGTGCGGCGAAATATCCACTTGCGCTTTTTGCGCGTGACGCAAGCCAGAAACTGAGGGCAAGAACCAAACCAACAAACGCTGCAAAGACAACGATTGCCATTGTGCTGGCGTGATAGATCATCTGTTCGCTTTCGGTGGATCGACTTGGTCAATCGGACCAAGAAGCGTATAGATCATCGCAAGCAAAAAGGCGCCAAATATAAGTGCAAATCCAGCGACAACTCCAAAGCTCAACCCGGCGAATGCCGGCTTTGCCAGACCACCAACAGGATCGCCATTTTGAAAAGTAAAAAAAGCAGCGGCCACAACGAATGCGACATACGAAACGGTATAAATCCAAAACAGTACGGGTGCGAGCCATCTTCTTCGCGGAGTCTTTGAACGATTCTCACACATCATTGTTCTCATCAAGTATCAAATTTCAATCAGTGCTTCTGATTCGTGGGCTTCGAAGGCAAGGCTGCCAAACGAGCGATGAAAACAATTGTGATGAAGACTCCAACAATCGCTTCGAGCATGCAGGTTGCGCGCGCCCAAGCGGATACTGGAATGATGTCGCCATATCCAACGGTGGTAATCGTACTGATGGAGAAATAGATTGCGTCATTCCATAAGAGCAGGATTGGCTTACCGCCTGCTGTGAGGAAATAGGCATTGGGATCGACCGCCGAAACATGTCTATGAATACTCGAGAACATCATGGCAGCCATCAGATAAATCGAAATGCCACCATACACACGGTCATCAATCAAAGATTCATTCTTCAACATCTCACTCGCAAGAGCGATGATTGCATAGATGTAGTACACACAGGCGATATATGCGATTGGACTTCGCGCCACCGCAACTTGATCAAAGCCGTACATCACCCAACACCAAGTGACCATCACCATGAAAAGCGCCACCAGTGGAATGGACCGCTTCCAATTGGTCAAGGCGATCACACCAAAGAGAGGAACGCAGACAACTAATCCTGGGAAAAGATTGTCTGTGTCACCATTTGATATCAAAAAGAACGGATGAAAGCCCAGCAATACAACGAGCGCAACGAGCAGCGGCAGCGTGCGATTTCTGAGCCACTTTGTTGGATTTGGCGGGAGAAAATTCATCGGCGAGATTTCGAAAAGAGAAGCATCGTGGCACGCAAGTTACAGCAGGCATGCAAATAGCGCAGAGCAATCGCCAACCCTCTGGTTTATGATCAAACATATGAAGGCCACCGTATTTTTTTGTTTGATCTTGGTTGCGCTTGTCGTACCACAAACAGTTGTGGCGCAATCTGCTTCGACGCCAACTCAATTGACTGTTGGGATTACGGCGCATCCACCATTTGTTATCAAGAAGCCAAATGGGGAATACACAGGATTTTCAATTGAACTCTGGGAAAAGATTGCCGTCGACAATCAGTTGAAATTTATCTATCGCGAATTTTCTGATGTTGATGCACTCCTTGCCGAGACATCAAGCGGACAGATCGACGTCGCCCTGTCCGACCTTACCGTGACAGCATCGCGCTTTGAGAGCGTTGATTTCTGCACGCCATTTTTTCATGCAGGATTGCGCATCATGATTAACGAGGACCGCAGCAATTCAATCGGCCGCCTCATTCGTGGACTGCGCGATGATGGGCATCTGACATTTGCCGGATTACTTGCTGGAGTTGTTGTCGTTCTCACAGTGCTCACGACCGTGGTCCTGCGTCGAACGGACGCGAACTTTACCCGCCACTGGCATCACGGATTTGCGGAATCGTTTTATCACGTTATTTCTGTGATCATGACTGGCAAGAGCAATTACAAAGGCGGGCAAGGCCCCATGTGGCGAATCATTGCGGCGCTTTGGATACTTTGCGGTGTAGCACTGGTGGCATACATCACCTCGAGCATCACTTCAGTCATGACGACACAGCGCCTTCAAAACGAAATTTCTGGACCGAAAGATCTTGGCGGGAAGAACGTCGGTGTGATTGCGGATTCTCCAGGTGCGGACTATTCGGCTCAGCGTGGTTGGGATATCAGTACCTTCGACAATCTTCCATCTGCTGCGACTTCACTTGTGACGCACGATATTCAAGCAATAGTCTTTGACGCCCCTGCTCTTCAATATTATGACAATGCGCATCCTGAGTTGCCGCTGACTGAAGTTGGACCAATTTTCGATCCACACAAGTATGCGTTTGCTGTACCGAAGGGAAGCCCAAACCGAATGCCGCTCAACCATGCGCTGCTGAAACTTGAAGAGGCTGGATTTGTGACCGCATTAAACGTGCGCTACTTCGGCAGCGATTGAACACAGCGAAATCCCAAATGTGAAAGTGATGTGTCTGGCGTCGTCGCCATTCGAGCGCTTGGACG
>JBEELA010000234.1:0-7442 GCA_041168365.1 Planctomycetota bacterium | reverse complement strand
CTCGAGGCCTATGGCCCACTGTTGATTGACGCAATGCGTGGCGATCAATCTTTGTACAAGCACCGTATCGAAGTCGAAAGCGGTTGGGCGGCGGTCATGCCATTCCTGAATTCTTCATCTGCAACAATTCGCAAGTCAATCGCGAGTAATTACGCGCCAGGTTCATGGGGGCCAGCCGCAGCTGATGAAATGATGTCGCGCGATGGACGCGCTTGGCATAACGAGTGACAGAATTTCGTGCGCCGGCGTTAGACTGAAAGAATGACACCAACTCCAGAACCGATTCCGCTCGCTCCGCTTGAAGATTCGATCAAAGGCCCTTCGCTGCCCGGACGTGTGGTGGTGGGAACGGATCGTCACGCGGTCTATGAAACTCTTGGATCGCATTTACTCTCAACCGCATTTGATTGCGTGACAAAGTTTGGCGACTTTCATTTCGCCGTTTCTGGTGGATCGACGCCATTTCCTTTTTATCAATCGCTGATGACCGATCCGAGATACCGCACTTTCCCGTGGGCTCGTACGCATTTGTGGATTGTCGATGAGCGGCGTGTTGCTTTTGATAACGCGCTGAGCAATTGGCGGCAGATTTCAGAAATCTTCTGCGACCACTCTGGAATGCCAGACAGTCAAATTCATCCCATGATGGCAACTGCAAGTGATGCGGCAGAGCAATACGAAAAACTCCTTCGAAGTTCGCTGGCTTCTCGACCTCACGGCGAGGATCGTCTCGATTTCGTCTTGCTTGGAATGGGCGACAACGGTCACACGGCAAGTCTCTTTCCGGAAACCGCCGTGCTGAACGAACAAATTCTCTGGGTGAGTTATTGCGACGGTCCAACAGTCACGCCACCGCCACGCGTCACGATGACCTATCCGCTGCTGAACAGTGCGCGCGTGATCGTGCCGCTTGTGATGGGCGCGAACAAGGCAGAGATGCTCGCTCGCGTTGCGACGGGCCGTGACGATTTTCACGCGCTTCCGATCAAAGGCATAAAGCCAACTCGAGGCGAATTGGTTTGGTATCTGGATCGCGCCGCGTGCGGGATGTAAGACGAATCAAACTTCGAGCTGGCTTACGCTTCCCCTGTGCGACTCTGAAAATAATCCTTTAAAACTTCGCATGCGGCAAGTGCATCACGCAATTTTTTCTTCTGCCCATGCGTGCGGCCGCTTTGATTGAGCGAAAACTCCGCTGCAAAGCTGGTGAGTCGCTCATCCTGCATGATCGTCTTGATCGAAAAACGTTTCGCGCATTGATCCGCAAATTCGCGCGCCATCTTTGCACGTGGCCCTTCTGTACCGTCCATGTTCACTGGAAGGCCAACCACCAACGCATCAGGTCCATATTCGCGTACCAGTATTTCCAGCCGCGCAAGCAGCATCTCTCGAAGTGATGCATCGATCACTTCGATCGGCGAAGGCAAGAACAAGATGTCATCGCCGCAGGCAACCCCAGTTCTTCGGTCGCCGAGATCAATCGCGAGATATCTCATGAACGCTCAGCGCAATTCGGGCGCAACGCGCCCAGCGAGATCTTTGACTTGTTCCGCCATATCTGCACGGCAAATCAATGTCGCATCTTTCGTATGCACAACAACCAATCCTTCAACTCCGATCGTTGCAATCAAATGCGCAGGATCATCGCTGACAACAATCATTTTTTTCGATTCAATGTGCAGCGCATGCGCACTTGCGCGATTCCCATCCGCGTCAGCGGTCAGAACTTCGCCATACGAAGACCAACTGCCAAAGTCACGCCAAGAAACGGGCATCGGCACTGCGCAAATCTTGATGCGTTCATCGCGTGCTGCTGGTTCCATTAATCCATAATCCACGCTGATCTTGGTCAGCAACGGGTAGACATTCTCGACAACTTTTTCTGCGCCTGGTTTTCCCCACGCAGCGCCGATTTTCGCCAGTCCTATAGCACTCGCAGGTTGGAACCAAGCGATCGCATCAAGCACGGTGCGTGCGTGAAAGATGAACATGCCGCTGTTCCAACCGAATGAGCCACTCTTGAAATATTCTGTCGCGCGTGCAAGGTCTGGCTTTTCTACAAACCGATTTGCTCGAAACGCACCATCAAATTTCCCGCTTGGATCAGAGCCAGGCGGATCAGAGATTGGATCGCCTTGCTCGACATATCCATATGCCGTCGCTGGAAAAGTTGGAGTGATTGAAAAAGTTACGATGCGACTTGGATCTGCTTCGACGAGCCGAAATCCAAGATCCACTTTCTGCGCAAACACAGATTGTGGCTCGATGATGTGATCGCTTGTCAGCACAGCGAAGATTGCATCGGGGTCGCGCGCAGCCAACACCGCCGCAGCGAAGCCAACCGCATTGAGCGTGTCACGCCCAACAGGTTCTCCCAGAAAATTATTCTGCGGCAATCCGTCGATTGCAGCCATCACATCCTTTGCATAACTGCGAGATGCGCAGACCAATCTGTGATCCATCGTCACCAAGCCTTCGAGTCTCTCGCCGCTGATTTGCAACAGAGACTTTCTCTTCTTCTCAATTTTATCCCCGCTCTTCACTTCACTTTCAATAAAGGGGATCAACTGCTTCGGTCGGCTCGTTCGACTCATCGGCCAAAGTCGTGTGCCAGATCCACCAGCCATAATCATTGCATATCGATGATCCTGCGTCATCGCGTCATTCCCTTGGATGCAAGCGCAGCCGAGACAAGCGTGTTTGCTGTCGTCAAGTCAGGCTCGCGCTCGAGCGCAAGATCAATCAGTGCACGCGCATCAATTCGGTTCTCGCCAAGTTGCACCAACACATTCATCGCGTCCATCATTGCCGATGCGTTCAGTGTGCCCGTCGCATTGGCCGAATTCGACACGACTGACTTTGGTTCACCTTTGCGTGTTGCAGATTTGGAAGTAGCGCTTGTCGATGCAGCCTTCGCATACGAATCCATCTTGTCGCGAAGTTCCAGCACCATCGTCTCTGCAGTCTTGCGCCCAATTTCTGGCAGACTCATCAGGAGCGCAAGATCTTTCATCACGATCGCTTCGGCGACTCGCGCAAATGGAATTGTCAACGCACGCAAAGCGCGTCGCACGCCGATGCCTTTGACTGTGGTGATCAATTCGAAAAACGCGCGATCTTTCGATGATTGAAATCCGATCAACTTCGGCCAGAAGCTGGAACCTTGACCTTGTGATTCCAAATAGTGCAATGTGTGAAAAGTCATGCGACTGCCGATGCGGGAATACAACTCTGGAATATCTGCAGCAGGTACTGCGATTTCATAGGCAATTTCCCCTACGACAACGAGAGCCGCTGTCTCTTCTAACGATTCGAGAATGCCTTCAATACGATTGATCATTGCTGCTTGCGAGTTTATCCGCTTGCGATCTACTCGCTGCGTCCTTTACCGTCACTATCTACAGTCGCGCCAAGCGCCGCGCCCATTTGGATCCGCACTTTCAGCGTCCACGCCAATTCTTCGCCAACCATAGGCGGTGGCACGACCGCCATCAAACGCACTCGCGCGCGACTTCTGCGAAAAAGACTCCAGAATGGATTTCCACAAGGGGGAATTCCGTCGAGTAAGAAAACCGCGACGGGAGTTTGTGTTCGGGCAGCGATCATCGCAAGCCCAGGATGGAAAAGTTGTATTCGCCCATGTGGACGTGCGATTCTCCCTTCTGGAAAAATTCCCACGATCCCACCACTCGCCAAATGGCGAAACGCCTCTCGTAAAGCTGCTGAACCACCGGATTCTTCGACAGGGATGATTTTCAGTCGCCGCCAAAAACGGTTCAACAAGGGGATCATCATTTTCCGCTCCATCATCCAGCGAATCGGACGAGGGCAATACACCTGCAAAAGAACTGGATCCAAGCCAGAAACATGATTTGATGCAACGATCAGCCCGCCGCTTGGCAGCACATCGGCCAAACCATCGCAAATCAAAGGCGCGCCCTCCCAGTGCGATCGATGAAACCACCGCACATAAAAACTGAGCATCGGGAGGATGAATTTCAGCACTCCTGTAAATCGTTCGGTTTGAAGCGTTGAATCATGCATATCAGTTTTGGTTTCGCCGTTATATTGGGGGAGATTTGGACTGAAGACGGAATGAGGGTTGCAGAAAGATGATCAACGAATAGGACACGAATGCCTCGACGCGACGACATACAAACGATACTCATCATTGGCTCAGGACCGATTGTCATCGGTCAAGGGTGCGAATTCGACTATTCAGGAACGCAAGCATGCAAAGCTCTGCGGGAGGAAGGGTATCGCGTCGTGCTGGTCAATTCGAATCCTGCAACGATTATGACCGATCCCGCTTTGAGCGATCGAACATATATCGAACCAATCACGCCAGAAGCAGTCGAGAGAATTTTCGCCAAAGAAAAATCACTCGGTCATCCAATTGACGCGGTCCTTCCAACTATTGGCGGACAGACAGCGTTGAACTGCGCATGCGTGCTGTACGACCGCGGAATTCTTGAAAAGTATGGCGTCGAAATGATCGGCGCATCACGCGAAGCGATTCGCCGCGCGGAAGATCGCGAAGCGTTTCGCGAAATCGTTCGTCGGCTTGGATTACATCAGCCGCATTCGAAGACCGTCACAAACATCGAAGACGCGCGTGTATTTCTGGAAGAGATCGGCTTGCCAGCGATCATTCGTCCCGCGTTCACACTTGGCGGCAGCGGTGGTGGCATCGCATACAACCTGGAAGAATTCGAGGACATCATTCGTCGCGGACTTTCCGCCAGCATGATTGGTCAAGTGCTCATCGATCAAAGCGCACTTGGATGGAAGGAATATGAACTCGAAGTCGTTCGAGATCACAAAGACAATTGCATCGTTGTTTGCTCGATCGAAAATATCGACGCAATGGGCGTGCACACGGGCGATTCGATCACGGTCGCGCCGATTCAGACACTGACCGACCGCGAATATCAACGGATGCGCGACGCATCCTTCGCAATCATGCGATCGGTCGGCGTAGATACGGGCGGATCCAATGTTCAATTCGCAATCAATCCTGCGAATGGTCAAATGGTTGTTGTTGAGATGAACCCGCGCGTTTCGCGATCATCTGCGCTCGCGTCAAAGGCAACAGGATTTCCCATTGCGCGTATTGCCGCAAAATTGGCGGTGGGATATTCGCTCGACGAATTGCGCAACGACATCACAGGGTCGACGAGCGCATGCTTCGAGCCATCGATCGATTATGTCGTGGTGAAGATGCCGCGGTGGACATTCGAAAAATTCCCTGAAGCTGACGAAACGCTGACAACGCAAATGAAGAGCGTGGGCGAAGCCATGTCGATTGGCCGCACATTCAAAGAGGCGCTGCAAAAAGCAATTCGCTCGATGGAAGTCAAGCGATTTGGATTCGGACTCGATGCGAATGACAAGTGGCTTGCAGGTCGTCGTGCAGCCAAACAGGAATTGGCTGACGGATCTCTGCCAGTTTGGCCGATTCCCGAAGAACTTTTGCGCCGCAAGTTGACGGTGCCAAGTCAGGGGCGACTGTATTTCGTTCGGTATGCGCTGAAGATGGGATGGACCATCGAACAAGTCGCGCAATCAACTGGATATGACAGATGGTTCGTCGATCAGCTCAAGCAACTTGTGGAGTTCGAAGATGTTCTCTGCGCGGTCGATCGATTGGAAGATCTCCCCGCAGACTCGCTTCGCCGAGCAAAGCAATTCGGATATTCCGACGCGCAGTTGGCATTCCTCTATATGGGCAGCATCTCGACCAAACATATTCTCGCCGTGCGAGCGCATCGCAAGCGATTGAAAGTTGAACCCGTCTTCAAATTGGTCGATACTTGCGCAGCAGAATTTGAAGCCGTCACGCCATACTTCTATTCCACATATGAAACGCCCGTATTCAACGCTGGAATCGCCGTTGTCGACGACGAAATTCGAATCTCGCCTCGCCCGAAGATCATCATTCTTGGCGGCGGTCCAAATCGAATCGGTCAAGGAATCGAATTCGATTATTGCTGCTGCCAAGCCGCATTCGCCTGCGCTGATATGGGCTTCGAGAGCGTGATGATCAACTCGAATCCTGAAACGGTCTCAACCGATTATGACACGAGCGATCTTCTCTTCTTTGAACCGCTGACGCTCGAAGATGTATTGAATGTGATCGAACGACTGAATGGCGGCGGTGTCGACGTGAAGAATCGTTCAGGCGGAGTCGCTGGCGTGATCGTGCAATTCGGCGGACAAACTCCGCTCAATCTTGCGCACGGACTTCACGCCGCTGGAGTACCGCTGATCGGTACTGGCATCGACTCGATCGACTTGGCCGAAGATCGTGATCGATTCAAGGCGATGCTGGAAGAACTCGGAATGAATCAACCACCAAGTGGAATTGCGCGCAGTATGAACGATGCCCTGCAAATCGCGCAGCGCATTGGATATCCCGTGCTTGTCCGTCCGTCGTATGTCCTTGGTGGTCGCGGTATGGAAACATGCTTCGATGAAACGAGTTTGAAGCGATATATGTCCGAAGCGGTCGATGTCAGCGAACTCGCTGATCGTCCGATTCTCATCGATCGTTTTCTTTCCGATGCAATCGAAATCGATGTCGATGTTGTTTCTGATTTCATTCCAAACGAAGAGAGTCGATCATCGGCCATCACACTTCACGCCAGCGAATCTAGAGCTGTGGTCTGCGGCGTGATGGAACATATTGAAGAAGCCGGCATTCATTCGGGCGATTCGACATGCACAATTCCACCTTATTCCCTGCCGAAATCGATGGTTGATCGAGTTGCCACTCAAGCGCGCGCACTCGCCAAGCGACTGAAGGTGCGCGGATTGATGAATGTGCAAATGGCGTGCAAGGACGACGTGCTGTACATCTTGGAAGTCAATCCTCGTGCTTCACGCACAGCACCATTTGTCAGCAAGGCAAAGGGAGTTTCGTGGGCACGCGTTGCTGCCAAGGTGATGATGGGAGCATCCTTGGATCAATTGAATATTCACGAAACTGCAGACGCAAATTTCTTCTCCGTGAAGGAATCAGTTTTCCCTTTCGCAAAGTTCCCAGGCGTTGATGTGATCCTCGGTCCAGAAATGCGTTCGACTGGCGAGGTGATGGGCGCGGATCGTTCCCTCCCCGTCGCATTCGCCAAGGCGCAGATGGCAGCGGGTGTGATGCTTCCGACAAGCGGTAAGGTTTTCCTTTCAGTGCGCGAAAGCGATAAGCGCGCTGCGATCGATATCGCACGCAGTCTTATTGCTGCTGGGTTCACGCTCATTTGCAGTCGCGGAACGCACGAATACCTTGCAAACAATGGCGTGAAATCGGAACTTGTGCCAAAGATTGCAGAAGGTCAAAGACCAAACGTCCTGGATCTCATTCGCTCTGGCGAAATCGTGCTGATTATTAATACCCCCACTCGCAAGGGCGCGCACACAGATGAAGGTCGCATTCGCGCAGGTTC
>JBEELA010000233.1:0-2544 GCA_041168365.1 Planctomycetota bacterium | reverse complement strand
TCCTGCAAGCATCTGGCCGGCAGAAGCGGTTTTCTTGGACGAGATTTCTCGCTGCCGCCCAGATATGCAGAACAGGCTTTTCCCAATCATTCACGAAAAATGTATTCAAGGGATGCCGATTCAAAATCTCAGATTCCGTTGGGCTGCGATGAATCCGCCGCCAAGTGATTCGAGCAGTGGGGACGAAACGGATTATCTCGGAAGTGAAGCACTCGATGCTGCGCTTGCGGATCGTTTTCCCTATGTGGTTGAAATGCCAAGCTGGGTGAATTTCTCGCCAGATGATCGCATTGCGCTCGTCCAGAATCAAGCTTTTGTTCTTACTCCGGCGGTCAAGCAATCAGTGCAGGCGCTTGTCAATTTGACGCGGCAGCGCCTCGCGCAGGTGAAGGGAGCATTTGGCGAAATGATGAGCGAATATGTCCACTTGATTGCCAAGGTATTGCCCGAAGTCAAGATTCAACTTTCGGGGCGGCGTGCGGTGATGCTCAATGAAGCGATCTTTGCAGTGCATGCCGCTCGGTGGACACTGGAAGGAAAGTTGAACATCGACGAAAGCGCTTGGATTGCGCTGAAAAATACGATTTCTGATCGCGCTCGAGGCATCACCATTGACGAAGGAAAACTTCAATTGGCGCACCGGAAAATTTGCGAATCTCTGCGCCTCGAGCGCGCAGATCCTCGCCGACTGCTCTGTCAAGAGACTGACCCAATCAATCGAGTTTTTTTGGCACTCGAAATCGATTCGCTCCCTGGATACGAACTCTCTGCATACACAGCTGATGCGCTCGCGTCGTGTGGATTGGGCGCTCGCCATCTGCTGGCCGCAGCAATCGCCGAGCATGCCGCGATCGCACGTGTAAATCCTGCAATTGCGGAGCAACTGGCAATACTTGTTGGCGAACTTGAAATTGGCTGTGAAATTGACGGCAACTTCGAAGCGCGGGGTCCGAAATACAATGCGTACACGCAGATCGTTCAAACCATCGGTTCAAGAGTTGCAGATGCGCCTTCGACGGTCGGCTTGAACAATCTTCTTCTGAAACTTTGGAAGCAGTCGCAGTGTGCAGATGAAAAGGTTGTCGTCGACATCGCGGATTCATACATGTCGATGCACGAACGACTTCAGAATCGAAGGGCAGCATGAACAAGCTTTGTCCAACTGAAATTCGGTCGCAGCTTCATATGGGAGGACCCAGAACTGCGATAAAGCAAACCGGCGTCGGTTCTCGAAAAAGCATCACGGCATTTGGATTGCTACTCGTGCCAGAAACGGCAGTCGATACGAAAGTAGAACCCAACGTAGCGGCATCGTTCAACATCGATCAGGCTTTGGAGCATGTCGCAAAGTTTTGGGGAATTTCCAACATAAAAAACGCTGAAATGCTCTGTGAATTTCTTCACGGCAACGACGAGGATCTTTCGCTTGTCGAACAATTGCCGATGATCGTTCCGGTCGAGGCAAACGCTCTGACCAAAGAACTCTTTGACAAATTCCTCTCGCCCAGTGACCCCACTGATGTCGTCAGCAATCCACGCCGTGTGTTGCCAGTCGTTGCGCGCTGCACAAGCAAAGCGTTCATCCGATCACAGTCACCCATTTATACGCCCGCGGTTTTAAGCCGCTTCGTCAATCTCTCGCTTCCCAATTCCTGGACCCAGAAAGGCCAAACAACATGATCACAGATTCACACGACACGACCGACTCGCACATTCACCGAGATCTCATTGACCAAGTTATGAATTCAGTTCCTGCAATGCACTTCGGTGCAGATGCACTCTTGCGATTGATTTCAATTGAAGAGACAACGAGTGTTCCAACTGCATGCGTCAGCTGTGGCGAATACTCAACTCTCAAGATCAATCCAATTTTCTGCACCGAACACGCAAACACCAAAGAGAAAATGACAATGCTCATTCTGCATGAGATGCATCACATTGTGCTTGGCCATACTCGGCTCTTTGCTCGTGCCACACCGCTGGACAATCTTGTCTTCGATGCAGTCATCAACGCAATGTTGTGCCAGGCATATCCAGATCCTGCGTCGACTGCGCTGTTCCGAGATTTGTACGACGACAAGCACCCGCTGTACTGCTTTCTGCGTCCTGCATCTGGATGGAGTCCAACGGGTTTCGCCGTTACTCCGCCGGCGCTTGACAAATTCCCTGAACTTGCTGCGCTACACCGCAGACTTTATAAAACAGGCTGTACTTACAGCGAATTGCGCGAGGCGCTGTGCAACAGTGGGCTGGTCATTGAAGTTGACATGAAAGTCTTGATTGGTGGTCACGATGATGATGCCAACGGCAGCGACGAGAAGAATTTGCAAAGCGTCGCGCCGGCTCTTGCGAGTGTCATGCAGAAGGTTGTTGGCAAGTGGCCTGCGAGCGTGATGCTTCCAAAGTCCTCACTCGATGATCTCTTTGCAACGCACACAATAAAAGTGCCGAAGACCAAACGAGACTCTTTGCGACGTCTCATTCGCAAGGTCAGCGTGACTGGAAAAACGGGGGATGTCAGGCGGCGGAATCTCAGTTTGATGT
>JBEELA010000232.1:0-3605 GCA_041168365.1 Planctomycetota bacterium | reverse complement strand
GGCGAGGTTGCCAGCGGTGCCAGTCGTCACGCCCGCTCTGCGCATCTGGCCGCCACCGGTCGAGTTGAAGAAATTCATGCCACCGGAGGTCGAATAGGGGTTGACGTCCCAACCTGGAACGCCACCGCCTGGACCGTTGCTGAGAGTGTTGGTCTCGACGTTGATGTAGCAACCATCGATGTCGACGGCGCAAGCGAAGTTGATGACTCCACTGTAAACGACGGCGGCGTTAGACGTTGCTGCTACTGCCGCAGTTGCGACAGCAGCAAGAACAAAGTGATTTGTAAGACGATTTGACATACTCATTTTTTTCTCCACAAGAAAAGGGACAGAACTGGGAACATCAGGGTTAACCTTTTAAGGAAAGGCTTTCCTTGATGGTGCTGGTGCGTACCACCAAACACGTAATTAAACTAACCCCATTTTTGCTAGTTGCAAATTTTGTTGTGCACTTTTAGATAATTTTTGAAGTGCTGCCAGTCAGCAATTCAATGATGGTTCAACTTTTTTGCAAAAAAAGCACCTACCCAGAAATAGGAACTCAACGCCCATTGGCAAAAAGAAAAACATCGGCGGTCACGGGACCGCCGATGGGGTTTCAAACAGAAAGCCGAGTCCATTCACCCGCAAGGGCGGGTGACTAATCCATTCACCCGCGGAGGCGGGTGACTAAACCAAGACTTAGGCTCGTCGACGTCGTGTCGCGAGACCTGCAAGTCCAAGAAGCGCAAGTGCGCCTGGGGCGGGCACTGCGCCTGCACCAGCGAGAATCGAAGTATCGGCTGTTGACTCGTAACCGTAATCAACCACGGTGCGGGTCATCGAGGTGCCCGAACTGCCGGCCGCGCCCATCAAGAAGCGCATCCAACCGTAGTGGGTGGTGCCAGCCGCGGCCACGAACTTGAAGCCGATGATGTTCTCCGAGCTGTATGTCCATCCACCCAGCAGGCCAGTGGCAGAAGTCGTGCCGTAGACATTGCCGGTACCGGTGTTGTATGAGCCTGCGGCGCCAACCACAGTGCCCACAGCGAGGTTGCCCGCGGTGCCAGTCGTCACGCCCGCTCTGCGCATCTGGCCGCCACCGGTCGAGTTGAAGAAGTTCATGCCGCCAGCTGTCGAATAGGGGTTGACGTCCCATCCTGGAACACCTGAGCCTGGGCCGTTGCTCAACACGGCGGTCTCAACATTGATGTAGCAACCATCGATGTCGACGGCGCAAGCGAAGTTGATGACTCCACTGTAAACGACGGCGGCGTTAGACGTTGCTGCGACTGCTGCAGTTGCGACAGCAGCGAGCGCAAAGTGACTTGTAAGACGATTTGAAATACTCATTTTTTAATTCTCCAAAAAAAAGAAAGAATTCTGATCATCAGGGTAAAAATTTTAAGTAAACCTTTTCCGCAATGGTCCTTGGACGTACAGCCAAAGACATTTACAGGATGAACCCACTTTCTCAAATTGCAAATTTTGCTATCAATATTTGGGTAAATTTTGTCTTTTCGGACACACAAAAAACTATTTGGCAATCTTGTTAAACCAGAGGTTTAACGAGTGGTTGGCAAAGGCTCGGCGCCGTTTGGTGGAAGCTGTCCATTCAATACCGCTTCAACATGGAACGAGGGTTGAAACCACAATGGGTCGATCGCATCAGTGGTGGATTGACTTTTTGAGGCAGAAGTGCGCTTGGACTTTCCCTTTGGATTATCTATCAAATCAAGAAAAATCCGCTTGGTTACAGGCATTCCTGTCATAGGAGCCTTGCCAATTGGCTTGCCAGGAAGTTGGCGCTTGCCTGATGCTTCACCGCCAACGCCGCCCTCTTTCAGGTCAGGACCTCCAGAGGAGTTTGCAAAGGGCTTGGCGATTTCCGCCCATTCCCATTCGGCCTTGAGAACATCATAATTTTGCGCATCGGCAATGATCTTGACATTCTTTGGTCCGCGCATTTTTGGAAAACTCGAATCACGTTGCGCGGTAACGATTGTGACTGGTCGGCCATCGGCGGCAATATTGGTCGCCGAAGGCTCGAAGGTGATCACATATCCTCGATCGAGTCGATCGAGCATCGATTCGAGCGTGAGCGGCTCGATCTCATCGTCGGACTGAGCCCAACCAGATTCGATCATCGAGATCATTGGCGTGCGAAGTTCGCGCAAAGAAGCAGCCGTGCGGATCGTGCCTGTTGGATCGATCGCCCAATATGTTGTCCCATCAAATCCAAAGACGCCCTTCATGCGGGGCGATCGGCGGTCCGCACCATCTTGTGGATCTGCTGCATTTCTTTTCTCAAGTGCGTCAAGAATTGCTCGAGGAGGCATCATTCCAAAGATGCTGAGGGTCCAACGACCGCCAGTTCCCAAGACAAGTTCGCCAGTGCGAGTTTGCATTTGAGGTCGTTGAGCAGGTTGCGCTCGGTCTTGTTTCGTTGCTGGATCAAAGGCAGCAGGCTCTATTTCCATTCGCACGGAATATGTGCGTTCACTTTGCTTTGACGAACTTCGGATCGATTGCAACGCAGCGAATGCGTTGGAGTTTGAAGAAGATGGAACATAGAGGACCGCCAATGCAAGCGCCGCAGCGATTGAGACGGATCCGCCAATCCAAGCGAGACGCTTGCGGAAATCGAGCTGAAAACGCTTGTTTTCTAGGCGAATCGTAGCGATCGCACGGCCAACTCTTTCTTGAACACGCGCCTCTTCACCGGGCAGAAGCGTCGCAAGCAAACCATGCACCGTCATGCCATCTGCGGAATCAGATTGATCACTAGCAAGATCGGTTGGGTTGGAAATCGCAGAATCATCTCTGGCGAATGGATCGAAGTCGAAAGGTTCGGTCATTGTGGAAGTCCTGTGGGTGAAAGTCCTGTGGGTGGAAGTTCTGTTGTAGGGGCAAAAATTGACTTGGTTCTGAGGCACTCTGCCAGCGCTAGTCGAGCGCGATAGAGACGCTTTCTGAAAGTCTCATCGGTGGTTCCCAGCGCCTTTGCTGCAGCCGCCGCATCAAGACCTCGGACATAGACCAGATCGATCGCTTCGTGCGCGTCTTCTTTCAATCGTGCGATGCAATCGTGCAATTCTGAGATCCGCTGCGAAAAGGAGTCGCCCGCAGCTTGGTCAACTTTGTCAAATTGAAGGGCAATCCGCTGTTGCATAAGTTCTGTCAGATGCGTGCGATATCTGCGATTCTTGCGAGCCGAACTGAGAATGTGATTGCGCGCTATGCCACGAAGCCACGGTCCAAATGGACGACTGCGATCAAATTCGTCAATGCGCTTCCACGCAGTGATGATCGTTTCTTGGAAGACATCATCCACAGTCGATTTTTCGAATGCGAACGAATGAATGAAAGCGTTGAGCATTTCAGCGTGTTGTCGAACGAGGATGTCGAAGAGACCTTCTGCGCGCATTGGGGTGATTGTGAGTCCTTCAACCCATTCCTTCAGCAAAAAAGTATGGGATTTTATTTACTTCGCCCTCTGGCAGCGTATTGGGACAGTTTTGATCTAGAATCCATCCTCGGCATAGCCGACCACTGCCATGCCGATCTTCGCCCTCAAGATGCTCTTTGGAGATTCAGCCCGTTTTTATGGGATGTTGCTTGGGTTA
>JBEELA010000231.1:0-2866 GCA_041168365.1 Planctomycetota bacterium | reverse complement strand
GTGATCGTTGCCAACCAACCCGTTGGATTTTCTGAGATTGGCAACCAAAGCAAGAGGGGAATCATCATCACGATCATTGCAGGTTGCACCAGTGATTGAGCTTCGCGAAGATCGCTGACTGCGCTACCGACTGCGGCCATGATTGAGGCAACCATAAAAAATGCCAGCAAGAACCAAAGGAAAAAAAGAATCAGACTTAAAAGCGGAACGATGTCAAGCATCGTTAGAAATGCAAGGCCTGCAATTCCTGCGGCACCATATGTCGAAAGCATTAAGAGACTCACGAAACCTTGGCCGAGAATTTTACCTGCGAGGAGTTCCAACGGGCTTGTTGCCGAGAGCAGAACTTCGATCACCTTGCTTGATTTTTCTTCGATTGTTGTTGTGAGCAACTGATTTGCGCTGGTGAATGCGGCAATCCACATGAGCATCATGAATCCACCAGGAATCATGAAGCGTAACTCGAGATTTTCTTTCGCCTTGGTTCCTGTGCTTGTCAAGCGCGCGGTTTGCGCTTGAGGTTCGCGCACCAATGCCGTTGCTTTCGCGAGATCTGTTCCTGTTCGTTCCACGCGTGCAACGACGGTTGCTTTGCGCGCGATTCGCGCGAAGAGTGCAGTGGTTTTGGCAGGAGAATTGGAAGGAACCAGAAGTGAGACATCAGCATCAGCCGGAGGATCTGACTCAAGCAGCGTTGCGGGAACTTCGACGAGCGCAAGCAGTTCGCCACTTTGAACCTGATCGCGTGTCCCCGCAAGATCGTCATCGATGGACATGCGCCGCACTGTGACTTCGACTGTGGTCGTGATGTCGGAGAGTGCGTCGAGTGCTGCAACATCGCCTCGTTGGGACTTCGCCAATGCATCGTTGATCGCGGCGGTGCTTGATCCAATACCGGTTTCTGTTTTCGTTTGAAAGCGAGCGAATGCAATTTCGATTGCTCGTGCAACTGAGCCATCGGAGTCTGCGACCACAACCGTTCCGCGAACTGGAACTTGATCATTCGAGAGCAGAAAAGGCATCACTCCAATGACGACAAACATCAAAAGGGGAAAGAGAATCGCTCCGAAGATGAATCCTTTTGTAAGCACCGTATGGCGAAACTCGCGAATCGCAATCGTCATAATTCGCGAAAAGCGAAATCCACTTGACTTTTTTTTGTTAATCACGTTGTCAATCACGCTGCACCTCGAACTGGTTGTCGTGCGTGGCCGCCATGTTCTGTGACTAAGCGCACAAAGACATCGTCGAGTGAGACACGTGCAATTTCGATTCTTCGGCAGGGAACTGTAGCGAGGGCAAGCGACATTACGGCGTGTGGGTCTGTTCTTTCATTCACGAGCAGTACCGCAGTCCGGCCATCTTCCGCAGCTTTGACAGATTCGATCCCTGGGATTGCTTCAAGCGCACTGCGAGTGGAATGAATTCCAGCGACTGGCTCGATTTCGACTGCACGCGGGGAGAATCGCTGTGTGACTTCTCGCGTTGTTGAATCGAGAATTTTTTCGCCGCGATTGATCAGCACGACGCGCTCGCACAACTGTTCGGCCTGCGCCATCTGATGCGTCGAAAGAAAAATAGTGCGACCTTGACGATGCAAATCTTGAACGGTCGAAATGAGAATGCGTGCATTGACTGGGTCGAGACCCGAAAATGGTTCATCGAGCACGATCAGATCTGGTTCGTGAAGGACCGCGCCAATAAACTGCACTTTCTGCTGCATTCCTTTGCTGAGTTCTTGGCAGCGCGATCGAAAAACACCTGGGAGTTCAATTCGTTCAAGCCAACTTTCGACACGCGCAGAGAGTCCTTGTCTCGGCAGACCCTTCAGTCGTCCCAGATAAATCAGAAATTCTCCAACCCGCATCCTTCTATAGAGCCCGCGTTCTTCTGGCAGATATCCGATGCGATCTTTTGCATCAAGCGCATCTCCACCAAGCACGCGAAGTTCTCCGCTGTCTTGACGAATGAGAGACATGATCATTCGTATCGCCGTGCTCTTCCCAGCACCATTTGGTCCGAGCAGTCCTACAAGTGCTCCGCGTTGGACTTCGAGATCAAGTTCACGTACAGCTTGAACTGCTCCAAAGCGCTTGGCAACGCTTCGAAGAATTACAGCAGGTTCGTTCGTCGAATTCGTGATGATGTGATTCACTCCTTTGCAGGCTTGGCAGGCGCGGTTGGTGTTGCAGGAGCAGGGTTCTTCGCCGCACTGACAAGTGCTTGGATTTCAGGAGGCAGCGCGAAAACCGCAGGATCGATTGGGCTGAAATCGACGGCGTTGATGTTCAGAATTTGCGTCTGCCCCATCATGGAATTGTCTTGGACTTTGGCAATTGTTCGGCCAGAAAACGCTTCGAAATTCTTGTACGTCGTGGTCACTTCAATTTCACCCATCTGCGTATTTACTTTGGCTGATGAGCCAACCATGTGTCCTGATTCGATGCTGTAAAAACGAGTCGATTCGTCTGCGCCGCACTTCAATTTGACTTGATAGCAAGGAGCCCCCGCAAAAGTGATTTTTCCTTCGACAATTGGAGTATCGCATCCCATCGCGGGATTCAGTTCCGCTGCGATGCTGGATTCGCGAAGGACACGCTTGAGCTCTTCGGGCGACATAATGCTCGCTCCGCGCATTGGATCGATCGACCAACCGGTTGCTCCGTTGACGCCTTGACGAATTTTTCCAAAGCCTGGAATTTCTGTTTCGATGAGCAACATACTTGGATCGACAGATTTGGTGACGATCGTTCCTTTGAGAGATTGTGCCGGCATTTCAACAGTTCCAGTTTGCGTTCTGGCTGTCTGCATGCGGATAAGGTCTACGCCGCCACTCGCTGCGTTGGCTTTGGCGAAAATCTCTTCT
>JBEELA010000230.1:0-3192 GCA_041168365.1 Planctomycetota bacterium | reverse complement strand
GACGAATTGCAAAGTCTGTGTTGGTGAGTCGCCCGAATTTTGGGATACAAAGATCATTTCTCCCATTTCATCTGCAACAATTTGAGTGACAAAGTCGCCACCTGGTCCTAGGCAAATGATGGGTTCGCTGAGAGCCTCAAGTGATCGACCCTCCATTTGCCTCCGACCTGCGACTAGTGATTTCATTTGATTGATTCTTTTCATGATTCCATCCTCATCGGTTGCTTGACCTCGATCTCTTTACATTTGTACGGTATATGTTAGCCTGACAGAAGGTAGGGTTCAAGCCCTTTTTTCTTTGATTCAATTAAGATCGCGGTTGCCATGCCTGTGACCGCCAAATCCGACCACTCCCAACCCCCTCCAAGATGCTCCAAAGAGGTCTGCGAGGCTTACAGGCTCGAAAACGGGATCGTATTTCTCAATCACGGTTCCTTTGGTGCCATCCCTGAACCCATCCGTCTAGCGGTTGATTCTTGGCGTGCGCGGATCGAAGCTCGGCCGATCGAAATGATTGGCCGAAAGATGAAGCAGCACCTTGGCGAGGTCAAGCATGTGCTCGGTGAGTACATCGGAGCAGCGCCGCATCGAATCGGGTTGATCACCAATGCAACGACTGGTGTCGGTGCAGTTCTTCGCAGCATCGCATGGAAGCGAGGCGACCGAATCGTGATTACCAACCAGGGTTACAACGCAGTTCGGCAAGCGGTTCAATATTGTTGCGAACGCTTTGGATGTGAAGCGGTCATTCTCGATCTTCCGCTTCCACTCGAAGATCATCAACTTGTTCTAGATCGTTTTGTGCAATCCATCGATACACACACACGATTGGTCATCGTCGATCACATCACCAGCCCGACGGCCGTCATTTTGCCTGTCGCTGCAATCGCGCAGGCTTGTCGCGACAAGGGAGTTCTTTGTTTGATCGATGGCGCTCACGCTCCTGGAATGGTTCCACTGAACATCGATGAAATTGGTGCGGACTGGTACACCGGAAATTTGCATAAGTGGGTTTGCGCTCCCAAAGGTTGCGCATTTCTTGTTGCCTCTACGGAGACTGAAACTTGGACGCATCCTGAAACAACGAGCCATATGCACGGTCATGGATTTGCAGAAGAATTTGATTGGCAAGGAACGCGCGATTTCGCCCCTTGGTTGACTATTCCAACAGCAATCGAATTTGTTCGCGGTGGATTTCCAGGCGGTATTCGCGAACACAATCATCAACTTGCTACTTGGGCGCAAAAGAAACTCTGTCAAGACTTTTCAACCCATTCGATTTCTCCCTTGGATGGATCAATGATTGGATCGATGGCGACGATTCCACTTCCGCCTGCAATCTCAATGCGATTCGCATCAGCAGCAGACTTTCAAGCGACCTTATACGACGCACATAAAATCGAAGTGCCAATTATTGATTGGGGTGGAGTGTGGCACGCGCGAATTTCAGCACAGGCATACAACTGCCCCGAAGATTATTTCGCACTCTCCGCTGCAGTCTGTTCAGAAGCGCTTGTGCGCTGAGATCAAGTTTTTTCTGCTGGCGGTGAAACTGGCTTTTCCGCAGGAGTGACTGGCACAATTTGGCTGGCTGCTTGTGCTTGCTTGAAAGGCACGTATTCCGTGTTGAACCAAGTCCACCAACGCTTCATGTCCCAACCATTGTCCGCCGTGGACTGTCCGAAATCTCGGGATGTCAGAGCGATCAGCGATTGATGCGCATCCGATCGATAGTTGTAAACCATCGCATCTTGAACTCGCATCAGCACTCCAGTCTGCAAAGTTCCGATCACAGGAATAAATGCTGCCGCATTATCTCCAACCACTGCGGTCACATTTGCGATGTAGTGAGTGTTCGTGCCAATAGCGATCCAAGCCAAATCACCTTTTGTTTTATTTTCATCTGCAGTGACTTGCGCAAATATCAAAGATGGAATGACCGCAAATGCGTCAACTTTTCCCGCAAGTGAACCAGATTGATTTACGACAAGGTGTCTTTCGTCTCGCAGTCCAAGTTCAATAATTGCAATCACTTCATCACATGCAGGCCGCACGATTCGTCTGGAAGCTTCGTGTCGCATCTTCGATTCTTCATTTCGAATCGCAATCTTTGCCAACATCCCTTGCCCAAGCCCACCATGGCTTGCAAGATGATCCAAGTATGCCAGTCGAACATCATCTTTTTCCTCTTTCATTGCATCCCAAAGTGCCTGCCATGAAGAAGGATCTTTCCATTGACTCAACTGCGCGATGTTTTGCGTGCGCGTCGTTCCGCGGCGCGTTCCAAACTTTGAGCGCACAAAGTCCTTCGCACTTCGCTCATAAGACTGCGGAGTCCCCGCAGATCCATCTGCGGGCTTGAGTATGGCTGGATCAACCGCCGGCGGAATGCCTCCCGTCGAAGGTATCGGTCGCAATAATGAAGGGGGAATCGGTGTAAGTGGGAGTGTTTGAGTCAGAGTTGCTGCCTGCAAAGCAGTGCAAACAATCCATGCGGCTGTGATAGCGATTCGCATGCTTCATAGGATAGCACCGATGACCAACAATTTCACAGATTCTCAAAGCGTCAGCGAGCCAGATCCCCGAGAACTCTTTGCAAGACTCGGCGAAGAATCGTTCTGGCGTATCGCACGTGCTTTTTATGCTCGCATATCAGTTGATCAATTTCTGCGACCCATGTTTCCAAAAGAACTTGAAGAACCAATTCGAAATCAGGCGGAATTTCTTATCCAATATTTCGGTGGACCAGAAACATACAGCATTCGCAAAGGACATCCTCGTCTGCGCATGAGGCATCATCCTTATTCGATCGGAGTCGCCGAGCGAAATGCGTGGGTTGCGGCAATGACAGGGGCGCTCGAAGATGCGCAAATCCCCGAACCTGATCGCACAGTGATGAATCGCTATTTTGCAAACACCGCGACTTTCTTGATGAATCGAGATGAGTGATCGCACTCGTCGAAGGGGACGAGAAATCACAATTTAGTCTGAGTCAATTGCGCCGACCATCAAATCGCGGCGCGCGATCGAATTGAGAACCTTTTCTGCTTCGGCTCTGGTAGGCCATGTTCCGATGCGAACAGCAAAAAGTTCTTCTCCCTTCGTCGTGTGAATCGTGTCAATGCGAGCCGCAGGAGCCTTTGATCTTTTCAAGTCACTTGCCAAATCTTTTTTGCGCTGCGCTGCTGCGGC
>JBEELA010000229.1:0-2514 GCA_041168365.1 Planctomycetota bacterium | reverse complement strand
ACGCGAACGGTAATAGTCATCGCTGCCATACGGGATGACCGTATTCAGCCCGTCATTCCCACCACCCAATTGAACGACGACAAGAATCTTGTCTTCGGGAACTCCAGCATGGCTTGTGACTCGACCGTCGACAGGAAGAATGCCAAGCGCAGAGTGTTGCAAGAACCATGGGATCGAGGCAACCATCGAAGCAAGCGTGACGCCTTGTTGCAAGAAGATTCGTCGAGAGAATGGTGTGGTTGGTTCCATAGTTTGCTTTCAGTTTGGTCAGCAGAGTTGATATTCGGGCATCGCCGTCACGAGACAAAGCGCAGCGACAAGTCGTTCGCCCTTCAATGGTCCGTTGAGAGTTTGCACATACTTCTTGAATTGCTCGCGTCGTTCTGTTGAAGCATCTATCGCCAACACAATATCCATCAGCGCATCGGCTTCTTTCGAAGCATCGCCACTTGTTCGACTGGAGATCGCTGACTCAAGTAAATCAGTATTCCAGTGCGCCAAGCTTTCGTCCCAGTCAAATGCATCGGGGCGCTTGCCAGTAATCAGATAGACCGCAAGATTCTGCCGAACAAAGAACGTGCTTGTATTGATCCACGTTTGGCCGCACTCCCAGCCTTTCACGTTTGGAGGCATGAAAAGACTCTGCCCCATCAAGTCCGTTGCGGAGTTGAGCGTCGACAAATCACGCGGAGGAACTCCCAACTCGCGAATTGTTTGAACTGTCAATTGCACGGGGCTCTTGATCGTCGCGCCCATATTCGCAGTGTCATAAAAATGCTGACTTCGAAAGAGCATTCGCAGTACGGGCTTTATTTCGTATTGCTTCTTGCGCAGTTCTTCGGCCAACGCCTTGGTGACCGTACCAACCTTTGCATTTGGCATTCCAGGTCCGTCATTGACAAAGAATCGATAGAGTTTTCGGCAGAGAAATTCCGACGACTCTTTTCGCGACAAAATGATCCGCGCGAAATCATCACCATCCCATTCGCCTTTCTGACCCAAGATGATTTTGGATTCGCCGTCGTGCTGGCCTGCGTTGAATTTAAACGCATCATCTTCAAATGTATATCCAGTCAGCGCACGCGCACCTTCCTTAATGTCGTTTTCGGTATAGGCATTCCCTTCGCCAAGCACGAAAAGCTCCATCAATTCGCGCGCAAGATTTTCATTCGGTCGTCCCTTGCGACTCTCGTCATTGTCGAGATATTTCAGCATCGCAGGATCGCGCAGAATGCGCATGACCAGTTGCGAAAAATTGCCAACAGCGTTCTTTCGAAAAAGTTGGTTCTGCAGAAACATGTGATAACTGTCTTCGATTGTGCGATATCCAGTTGCAAAGTGTCCATGCCAAAACAGCGTCATCTTTTCCTCAAATGGACGACCCGTTTCGATCATGCGGCGTAGCCACCACTTCTGCACTTCCTGCGCCTGCTTGCGGTCGAGTCCATCGCGTTCGTTTCTTAATTTCTGAATCTGAGCAAGCGCATTTTCATCATTGGACTTGCGCGCCTGTTGCACCATCGATCGTTCTTCATCGTTGAGCGGCCTGCGAATGTCACGATCAAATTGTGTATCGCTGATCGCCTCCACTGGGAGAGAGTCATAATTGAGCAAGTAATCCACCGCACCATCAGGCCCCATCGCGACGAGTGCGTCGACTTGTGCGCTTGTCCCACCAAAGCCAGCTCGATTGAGCAGATGCCGCGCAGTGGTTGCATTCCACTGAGACTTGCTGATTGGACTCATCGAAAGATTCGTCATGGGTTTGCTCGAGGCTTCAATATCCCTTTGTCTAAATATGCAATAAGTAGGACAAAGATCAATCCAATTGGTACGAAAAGCATATCGGTACGGTTCTGCATAAACCCGAGTTCATAAAACGGCAAGCACGCTGCGATGGCAAGCCAACCAAGCCAGTCGGGGATTTTTCGCAGGCGAGAGAGCAGAAAGAATGGGAAAACAAGCCCATAAAGCACCAGCATCCGCAAATAGGTTGCTTCGCCGCCGCCCAGAAAATCACCGAGGGAGTCATCAGCGGCGAACCGTGTTATCCAACCGAGTGCAAGCCCCAACAGCACCACCCAAATCCCCGCAAGTCGCCAGCGCGGTCGAACTTCTCTCGCATGCGCTCCAATTGTGAAGCAAAGTTGAATTGCCCAAAGCGAGAGAAGAGCGAAGGTGATCGTCGGTCCATTTGTTTTCAAGTCCCAAAATGAGGCCACTCCAAAGAGTGTTGATCCAAAGACAATTCCAAAGACCAGAAATGCATGTCGACTCGGCGACTTTTCAAGTGCGCGGTGAAAGGTCAAATCCAAATAGGGGCAGGCTATAAATCCAAGTGCGATCACTGGGATGAGCCCAAGCAATGATTCAGGTGGATTGGTACCGCTCGCTGGCAATTGCATTATCGATTGCGATCCATCTCCAGAGAAAAAGTTCCAGCCAACACACACAGCGCTTGCAGCGGTGACGATCACAGCAAGTCGAACCCATCCGCGATCGCCAAACGAACCT